>JAJRPY010000102.1 GCA_024280535.1 Gammaproteobacteria bacterium
AGTAGCGAGGCGTGAATATTAAGGCAGCCATGGTGGGGCATTTGTAGCACTTCAATCGGTAATATTTGCCCATAAGCTACTACAACCATTACTTCGGCATTAAGATTTTTTAGCGTATGCTGAACGTTGGTATCTTGTAAATTATCAGGCTGAAAAACCTTCAAACCTAAGGCTAATGCTTTTTTTTTAACAGGACAGGCAGTGAGTACGCGGCCACGACCTTTGGGGCGATCAGGCTGGGTGTAAACGCCGACAATAGTATGCCCGGCTTGATTGAGCGCCTCAAGCACGCCTGTTGAAAAATCAGGTGTACCTGCAAAAATAATTCTCATGTTAAGTTAGGTTGTTGCGAGCAGCATCAATAGCCCGCTTAACTTGATTAGGGCTAGTGGCACCAAGATGATTGCGCGCCGCAAGTGAACCTTCTAAAGACAATACTTCGAAAACATCCTTCTCAATATGAGCATCAAAACGTTGCAATTCTTCCAAACTCAGTTCGGATAAGTCTTTTTGGTGTTTGATGCCGTAAGAGACCGACTGACCTACAATTTCGTGCGCATCTCTAAAGGCTAAGCCTTTATTGACCAAATAATCGGCCAAATCTGTCGCAGTGGTATAACCTTTTTTGGTTGAATGGTACATGGTGTCGCGCTGCGTTTCAATCGTTGGCACCATGTCTGCGAATACACGCAAGCAAGCCTTAAGCGTATCGACCGTGTCAAATAGTGGCTCCTTGTCTTCTTGATTGTCTTTGTTGTAGGCCAAAGGTTGTGATTTCATAATTGTTAGCATGGCAGTTAGATTGCCATAAACGCGACCTGTTTGCCACGCACCAGTTCGGGCACGTCGGGATTCTTTTTTTGTGGCATAATTGATGAGCCAGTGCAAAAACTATCGGGCAACTCAATAAAATGAAATTGCGCACTTGACCATAAAATTAATTCTTCTGAAAAGCGTGATAAATGCATCATAATCATGCTGGCTGCTGATAAAAATTCAATGGCAAAATCTCGATCACTGACGCCATCAAGCGAATTTAAGCAAATACGGTCAAAGCCTAATAATTCAGCAGTACGCTGGCGATTAATTGGGTAAGTGGTGCCCGCTAAGGCGGCAGATCCTAGTGGCATTGAGTTCATACGTTTGCGACAATCTATTAAGCGTTCAGCGTCACGAGAAAACATTTCAAAATAGGCCATTAGATGATGGGCAAAACTCACTGGTTGAGCGGCTTGTAAGTGTGTAAAGCCAGGTAATATGGTGTTGGTTTCTGTGTCGGCCAAGTCGAGCAGTGCCAGCTGTAAGTGCTTAATATCAGTCAAGATGTGATCAACTTGATCGCGTAAATATAGGCGAATATCAGTGGCCACTTGGTCGTTACGAGAGCGTCCCGTGTGTAGTTTTTTGCCAGCATGGCCGATTAGTTGGGTTAGGCGCGATTCGATGTTCATATGCACATCTTCTAAGGCAACAGACCATTCAAAGTCATCAGCATTGATTTCGGCTAAGATTTGATCAAGACCCGTTAAAATTTGATTTTTTTCAGCCATGCTTAGTAGCCCCACTTCTTCTAGCATAGTGGCATGTGCCTTGGAGCCTTCAATATCATAAGGTGCCAGGATTTTGTCAAAAAACACCGAAGCGCCAAAGATTTTGACAAATTCATCAGTTGGCTGGCTAAAACGCCCGCCCCAAGATTGGTTAGTGGAAGTCATAAGATTGCCCTGATTTTTCTGGTTGCTTGCTCAATTAAGGTGTCGAGTTCGGTCCAATAAGTATCAATCAGGGTGATGCCAATTTTTTTGTTAAGCACCTCGCCTTCGCTATCAAGCAGCATCAGTGTTGGGTAAAAACTGGCATTGTAGGAAAAACTAAATTTAGAATGGTTGCTGATTTGATTTGAAAAATCAACTACACCTGTTAGGGAAGAATAAAAAATATGGCGCAAAATGATTTTGTCCTCGTATTCTTTTAATTCGCTCATAGGCACAATCACTTCGCGCTTGACCAGTTCGCAGTAGGGGCAGTCTGGTGCTGAAAACATCACTAAAATGGGGATTTGTTTGTGTTTTGCCGTTTTTCCATCGGCAAAAAAATCTTTTGCGTCTATTAACATCAGTAAAATAGTTTAATCTCTAAAATCAGTATTATATATGAAAACGCTCAAAATCGCCACCCGCAAAAGCCCACTCGCACTATGGCAGGCTCAGCACGTGCAATCCAGACTGGCACAGTTGCACCCTGATTTAACCATTGAATTGGTCAAAATGACCACCAAGGGCGATCAGATTTTAAATTCACCCTTGTCAAAAATTGGTGGCAAAGGCTTATTTATTAAAGAATTGGAAATGGGCATGAAGCAAGGTGTGGCAGATATTGCCGTTCATTCGATGAAAGATGTGCCTTATGCGATGCCAGCAGGGTTTGAATTGGGAGCTATTTTGGCGCGAGAAAATCCGTTTGACGCCTTTGTGTCTAATCAATATGAGACGATTGACGCGTTGCCACAAGGGGCTAAAGTGGGCACTTGTTCAATGCGAAGAATTGTGCAGTTAAGCGCTAAACGCCCTGATTTAAAGATTGTAGATTTGCGAGGTAATGTTAATACAAGGCTTAAAAAACTGGATGACGGAGAGTTTGATGCCATTATTCTGGCATGTGCAGGTTTAATTCGTTTGAAGTTTGCAAATCGTATTACGCAAGAAATTCTGCCAATTGAGTCTTTGCCTGCGGTTGGACAGGGCGCTGTGGGTATTGAAATTCGTCAAGATGACACAGAAATTCTTGAGATAATTAAGCCATTGATTGACCAACAATCCACTGATCGAGTGACTTGTGAGCGGGCAATGAATGCGCGTTTAGAGGGTGGCTGTTCGGTGCCTATTGCGGGTTATTCGACCATTGCGGGCAATAAAATTACCTTAACGGGCTTGGTGGGCAAGGTCAGTACGGGCGTTATTTTAAAATACCAGCTAACGGGGGCTGTGAGTGAGGGGCAATTAGTCGGTGAGGCAGTGGCAGATAAGTTAATTGAAATGGGTGCCAAAGAGATATTAAAAGAAGGGTAATTATGTTGAAAATGATTGAAAATGGTTTTTTTATTATAGTGCAAAAATTAGGGTTTTTGGTGGCATTGATGTCGCTGGTACTGATTGTATTTTTGAGCATATTTGCGTATGAGAAAATCAATAGTCAAGCTATGGATCTTATTAACAAGCCGGTAATTAAGTTGGCTGATTATCAAAATCCAATTAGTTTAAAGAGCAACATTGAATTGCCTAATGCCGAGTTTAAGGCTCAATCAGCGGTGAGTAAAGCGTTTGATGAGCAAATTGATTTGATTATGGCTATTTTTCAAACATTGCCTGAAAGTGTGGTAAGTCAAACCGATTTGCAAGTTAATATCAAGGTAATGATTAAGATTAAAGCCAATGCTTATCCGCCAAAACTCAAGCTGTATTATGTCCAATCTTTGGCAAAACTGGCGCGACAATTGGTGAATGTTGGTGGCAATCAGATTAATATTAATGAATTTTTACAATGGCATGATCAGGCATTTGCCTACCAAATTAATCAGCAAACTCAGCAAAATTTAATGAAAATTGGCTCGGTTAAATCCGATCAGCTAACGGGTATGATTGCCTTGGCTGTGGCAATGGCAACGTTTGGATTTTTTATTATGTGCGTGATGGCGTTAGTGATGTTACGGATTGAGAAAAATACGAGGCGGTCATCATATTAACCCAGTTAAGTGACGACTAATGAAACAAGGCATCCACAAATTCACTGGCTTTAAAAGGCTTTAGATCATCAATGGCCTCTCCTACGCCGATAAAGCGAATGGGCAATTTTAATTCATCAGAAATGGCAAATAGCACGCCTCCTTTGGCAGTGCCATCAAGTTTGCTAACGCTCAATCCAGTCAGTCCAATATGTTTGTTGAATGCTTGGGCTTGATTAATGGCATTTTGTCCAGCACCGCCATCAATGACCAGCATTACCTCGTGCGGGGCAGCGTCGTTTTGTTTGGAGAGGACGCGTTTAATTTTTTCTAATTCCTGCATTAAATTGCCTTGTGTGTGCAACCTGCCGGCAGTATCGGCAATCAGAATATCAATATTTTTAGCCTGTGCCGATTGATAGGCATCAAAAATAACCGAGGCAGAATCTGCACCCGTATCTTGTGCTATTACGGGGATGTTGTTGCGTTCGCCCCAAACTTTAAGCTGATCAACTGCCGCTGCTCTAAAGGTGTCACCTGCTGCTAACATAACAGATTTGCCCTCATCTTGAAAGCGCTTGGCGAGTTTGCCGATGGTGGTGGTTTTTCCAGCGCCATTAACGCCAACCACTAATATTACAAAAGTTTGTGCATTATCGGTGTTAAGTTGGTTGTTTTCAATCAGTAGTTTGCCCAGCTCGTCTTTTAAAAATTGATACAAACTTTCCGCTTCTTTGAGGGTTTTTCGAGAGGCGTTTTTACGCACAGATTCTAGTAATTTATCAGTGGTGTTAATACCAACATCCGCAGCAATGAGCAGGGTTTCTAATGCTTCTAATAAATCTTCATCAATGGTTTTTTTGCCCAATAGCAATGCGGACAAGCCAGCGCCTAATTGCTGCCTAGATTTGCTTAGGCGTTGTTTTAAGGAAACTGGCTTTTGGATTGGATTGGATTTATTTTTTTTGAAAAAATTAAACATTTATAATATCAACAATGAAAAATTTTATTTTACTAGTCTTTGCTGTCTTTTTTAGTGCTTTTGTTAATGCAAGTGTACTGGAAAAGCATAATATTACCCAAGCAAGTTTGAGTAATGGGTTAAAAATTATCATCAAAATCGATAAACGCGCACCTGTTTTTATCTCTCAACTTTGGTATCAGGTCGGTGCCAGCGATGAATCTCGCCCTAATACTGGCATCTCGCATATGCTGGAACATATGATGTTTAAAGGCACCAAAAGATACAAAGCTGGCGAGTTTTCAAAAATTATTGCCCGTAATGGCGGCAATGATAACGCCTTCACCTCGCAAGATTACACTGCTTATTATCAAAAAATGCACCAATCAAAATTGGCACTTGCTATCAAAATGGAAGCAGATAGAATGCGCCATTTACAATTGCCTAATGATGAATTTAAAACAGAAAGGCAGGTGGTGATTGAGGAGCGTCGGTTGCGTATAGAAGACAAGCCGAATGCCAAGGTATATGAGCAGTTAAAACTCATTTCTTTTGATAAAAATGGCGCTTATCACGCGCCAGTTATTGGTTTTCAGGCCGATTTAGAGGCATATAAATTGCAAGATTTGCGCGCTTGGTATGAACAATATTATGCCCCTAATAATGCCACGTTAGTGGTGGTGGGCGATGTGGATGCTGACAAGGTTATTGCACTGGCACAGCAATATTTTGGTGATTATAAACGCAATCCAAATATTCATAACATGGATCATTCTTCCATTGCCCAAACTGGCAATACTCGTGTGTTAAAACTAAAGGTAAAATTGCCTTTTTACGCAGTATCTTTTTCTGTGCCTAGCCTCAAAACTGCAAAAAATAAGCCTCAAGCCTATGCTTTAGATATGTTGACACTCATATTAGACAATGGCCTGTCTAAGACCTTGGTGAGAGAGCAACAAATCGCCTCAAGTATCAGCGTTGGGTATCAGTTTTACGATAAATATAATACTTTGTTTACCCTGAGTTTTATCCCTGCCAAAGGGGTGAGCAATGCGACAGTTTTATCGGCAATTAAAGATAAAATTGCCCAGTTGATTAAAAATCCTAGTAGTATTAAAGAAGAATTAGCCCGCACTAAAACCCAGCTTGAGGCCGAATTTGTGTTTCAGCAAGATCACATATCCACACAAGCTTATTATTTGGGCATGCTGTCAACCATTGGACTGAGTGTTGAAACCTTGTTTACTTATGTGGATAAAATGCACACTGTTAGTGCCGAGGAGGTTGCTCAAGTAGCCAAGCAATATTTGAATTTTGTTAATGCCAATTCTGTTACGCTTATTCCACAAGGAAATTAAATGAAAATATTGTTTTTGCTGTTATTATCGACCAATGTGTTTGCCCAGTTGAACATTCAACATTGGACAACACCCGAGGGTACAAAAGTGTTATTTGTGCAAACTCAAGATTTGCCAATGCTAGACATTGCGCTTAATTTTGATGCCGCCAGTAGCAGAGAGGGTCAGCAACACGGCCTAGCCTTTTTAACCAGTAATTTGTTAGGCACTGCCACTCGATATCGTAATGAAGAGCAAATTATCACAGCTTTTGAGTCAATTGGCGCGCAGTTTTCCAGCAGTTCGCTAAAGGATATGTCAATTGTGTCATTGCGCACACTTTCAAGAGATGAAATTTTAACAAAATCCTTGGATATTTTTACCGAAGTGGTCACTTTGCCAAGTTTTCAGCAACACTATCTCAGCCGTGAAAAACGCCAAACTTTGCAATTAATTAAGGCAGGTGAACAATCCCCAGCCAGTGTCGCATCAAATGCGTTTGCCAAGGCCGTATTTGCCAAGCATCCTTATGCGCACAGTAAAATCGGCAGTCAGACAACGATTGAAAATATCACCATACAAGATTTAAAACAACATTATCAGCAATTTTATGTTGCCAAAAATCTCACCATTGCATTAGTCGGTGATATAAGCAAGGCCAAGGCTAAGCAAATTGCACGCCAAATCTCGCATGGGTTGAATATGGGCAAAAAAGCCAAGACCAATCCAAGCGTATTGCCATTAACTCAAGCGCAAAAAATTCATATCAATTTCCCCTCAAAACAGAC
>JAJRPY010000103.1 GCA_024280535.1 Gammaproteobacteria bacterium
AAACGACAATTATACAACGCTAACGCACGATATATCTTACAAAAAATAGGGGTTTTATAACTAACCCAGCAAATTATCGATTGATGCTAATATAAGCCAGCAAAAACACCCCATAAATCTTGATATTCTTTGACAATAGAAAATTTTCCTCGGTAAAATAATTTGAAATAATCCGAGCGTAGTTATTCAATAATTGAATGATTTTAATAACACAAATGGGTTTTCTAAGCCCTAAAGGCTAGCCATTTACTAAGATTCAAGGAATATCCTGTCATGCTTAAAATCTACAATACGCTTAGCAAACAAAAAGAAATTTTTCATCCAATTGATGCTGACAAAATCGGCATTTACGTCTGTGGTATGACGGTTTATGATTATTGCCACATGGGGCATGCGCGCGTGCTGGTGATGTTTGATGTGATTACTCGGCATTTACGTCGTTGTTTTCCCAAGGTTGAATACGTGCGTAATATTACCGATATTGACGACAAAATTATTGCACGTGCAATTGAAAATAAAGAAGATATTTACAGTCTAACCAATCGTTTTATCGATGCCATGCACGAAGACGAACGCGCACTGGGTGTGTTGCCACCAGACATAGAGCCTCGCGCCACGGATGCTATGGAACAGATGTTTTATATGGTCAAATCGTTAATTGAGCAAGGTATGGCTTATCAGGCTAGCAATGGGGATGTGTACTATTCAGTGCGTAAATTTGCCGCTTATGGCAAACTCAGTGGCAAAAATTTAGACGACCTTGAAGCCGGCGCCAGAGTGGATGTCAACTCAGACAAAAAAGACCCGCTTGATTTTGTACTATGGAAAATGGCCAAAACAGGTGAGCCTAGCTGGGCATCTCCTTGGGGTCATGGTCGCCCAGGCTGGCATATTGAGTGTTCTGCTATGTCAACCCATCATTTGGGCAACCATTTTGATATTCATGGTGGTGGCATGGATTTATCCTTCCCGCATCACGAAAATGAAATTGCCCAATCTGAGGGGGCGAATGGTGGTACGTTTGTGAATACGTGGATGCACGTTGGATTTGTAAACATTAACGATGAAAAAATGAGCAAATCGCTGAATAATTTTTTCACCATTCGTGGGGTTTTAGAAAATTATGATGGCGAAACTTTACGCTATTTTATGATGAGCTCGCATTACCGTTCGCCGCTGAATTTTTCAGACGACAATCTCAACTTGGCCAAAACTTCACTAACACGACTATACACTGCCATTCGCGGTTTGAGTGCTGGCTCGGCAGCCACCGATGAAGTCTCACAACGCTTTGATTTTGAAACACGTTTTAGCGCCGCACTTGATGACGATTTCAACACGCCAATTGCTCTAAGTATCCTGTTTGAATTGGCAAAATTCATCAATTCTAAACGTGATAAAGACATTGACCAAGCCCAAGCATTGGCACAATTATTAATCAAACTGGGAGGATATATTGGCATCTTGCAACTACAGGCGGATGTATTTTTAAAGCACACTCCTAACAATACAGATGCTGGGCTGTCTGATGCGGCTATTGATGCAAAAATTAAACAACGCAATGAGGCTCGAGCAAACCAAGATTTTGCCACTTCTGATCGAATTAGAGACGAACTCACCAGAGAGGGTATTATTTTAGAGGATGGCAGTGATGGCACCAGTTGGCGTAGAAAATAACATCAACTGGTCAGCTATTGACACCATTCGATTAGATATGGATGGCACCCTGCTAGACCTGCATTTTGATTTACACTTTTGGATGGAATATTTGCCGCTAGTATATGCCAATAAGCACAACCTAAGCCACCAACAATCTAAGGATAAAATTTACCCAATTTTGCGCGCCGAAGAAGGTAAATTGCACTGGTACTGCTTAGATTATTGGCAAAAAGTATTTGAATTGGATATTATCAAACTCAAAGAAGATGTGGCGCATTTAATTCAGATACACCCATTTGTTTTGGAATTTCTTACCCAAGCCAAGCGCCATAATAAAGGCATTTATCTAATCACCAACGCCCATAGAAAAACTCTAAAACTCAAAATGCGTGTGACCAATTTAGAGCACTATTTTGACGGCATTATTTCCTCACACGATTACCAAGTCGCCAAAGAAACACAGGAATTTTGGCATAAATTAGCCGACCAACTAACCTTCGATAAGTCTAAAAGTATCTTTTTTGACGATTCATTGCCAGTGCTAAACGCCGCCAAACAATACGGTATTGGCACAGTTGTTGCCATTAGTAAACCCAGCTCTAAAGAAGTATCCAAAGTGGTAGAAGGTTTTATTAATATTGAGACTTTTGAGAATGTTATTTAACTATGTTAAGTTATTATTTTGATTCGACTTTGTATGCAAAGATTGGGTTGTTGTTAAAAAAAAGCAGTAAAAAAATTTGACAAGTGATATTTATGATGTAGAATAACCGCATACATAGCCTAAAGCAGAAAAGCAAACACCACTATAGGAGTTTTGCTAGACCTTTGGGTTTTTTTTCGCTAAAAAAAAGGAAGGTAAATGAGAAATGTTGCTATTTTAGTTGATGGTGGTTTTTATTTAA
>JAJRPY010000104.1 GCA_024280535.1 Gammaproteobacteria bacterium
AAAGGCGATCGTGGCGACCATAATATCGGTTCTTTCATGGATAAAATCAGCAAAAATATCTGTTCGTTTTTGCGACTCCAGCCCAGCATGGTAGGCTTGAGCGTTCAAGCCTTGTGCTTGTAAAAACTCAGCCAATTTTTCAGTTTTAGCACGAGATTGAGCATAAATAATGCCCTGTTGGTTCGGGTGTTTTTCTAAAAAATGTAGTATCTGTTGATTGCCATTTCCTTGTCTGGCAACGGCACTGACATACAAATTATCCCGAAACACGGTGCCACGGATAATATTGTCTTTTTGCCTAAAATTCAGCTGCTCAACAATATCTTTTTCTACTTGATACGTTGCCGTTGCGGTAAAGGCAGCCACAGTAATATCAGGAAAATGTGTTTTTAATAAACCCAACTGGCGATAATCTGCACGAAACTCATGCCCCCATTCACTCACACAATGTGCCTCATCCACTGCAAAAAATGCAATTTCTATGGATTGTAAAAATGCCAAAAAACCCTCATTTTGTAAGCGTTCTGGTGCCACAAATAACACTTTAACTTGTTGATTTCTAAGCGCTGTTTTCGTGGCTTGAATTTCTGCCGTACTTTGCATAGAAGATAGCATTTTTGCATTCACGCCTTTATTTTCTAAGCCTAAAATTTGATCTTGCATTAGTGCCAATAACGGCGATACCACCACCAACACCCCTGGCATTAATAACGCTGGCAGTTGATAGCATAAAGATTTGCCGCCACCTGTTGGTAAAATCAACAAAACATCCTCACCCGCTAAAATTTTATCAACGGCTTGCTCTTGTAATGGGCGAAAAGAATCAAAGCCAAAAATTTCTTGTAAGAGTTGTTTTTTATTGGTCATGGCTATTTTTGCCCGTTAGCAACATCGCATCACCATAGGAGAAAAATCGATATTTTTGTTCAATCGCGTGCTGGTAAATTTCCAGCATTCGCTCACGCCCAATCAAGGCACTCACCAGCATTAGCAATGAAGATTTTGGTAAGTGAAAATTAGTAATTAGCGCATCAACCACCTTAAATTCGTAACCTGGATAAATAAAAATATCTGTCTCTTCCTTTACTGCTCTTAATTGTCCACCTTTAGCAGCAGATTCTATCGATCTTACTGCGGTTGTGCCTACTGCAATAACTCGACCACCCCTCGCCTTAGTTTGATTAATTTTATCTACTGTAGATTGCTCAATTTCAAAATATTCACTGTGCATTTTATGATCAGTAATTTGGTCAGTTTTAACTGGCTGAAAAGTGCCAGCGCCCACGTGCAATGTAACAAATGTATGTTCAACTCCTTGCTGGGTTAATTGATTGATTAACGCCTTGTCAAAATGCAAGCCTGCTGTTGGTGCTGCTACTGCGCCATCTTTATGTGCAAATACTGTTTGATAGCGCGCTAAATCAGCTTTTTTATCCTCGCGTTCAATATAAGGTGGCAAGGGGATATGTCCGACTTTATCAAGCAAATCAAGCACTGAATTGGTCGCAAAATTGAGTGTGTAAAAACCATTTTTCTTGCTCATTATTTGCACCTTGTCACCGTTATCAAGGGTGATAAAATGGCCAATTTTGGGCGCTCTGCTGGCTCTAATCATAGCCAAGGCTTGATGCTCATTCAGCAGACGCTCAAGCATAATTTCCACTTTACCACCTGAGGCCTTATGCCCAAATAAACGCGCTGGAATAACCCGTGTATTATTCATCACCAACAAATCCCCTGCCTTAAGAAAATTAACTATTTGATGAAAATGAGTATCAACAATCGATTCCGTTGCCACCAATAATCGAGCATCTGTTCTTTGTTCAGGTGGATGCTGAGCAATGAGTTGCTTGGGTAAATCAAAATCGAATGCACTTAATAACATAGCCTATTCTTTTTCAATAAGCGCAGAATTTTGGGCGAATAAAGCCAATATCTGATAACTGGCGGTCACAATTGCCCTAGGTGTGATTGTGGCACCGGTAAAGCCCTCAAAAACACCGCCGTCACGTGTTACCCGCCATTGGTCTTTAGGCAGATTGGACAAAGACAAGCCACTAAATTGCTTAATCCAATTTGATTTTTTGGTATCAATTTTATCACCCAAACCAGGGGTTTCTTGATGAGTAATAACACGCACACCCAGTAATTTTGCTCAATACTCACACCGGTTAATAAGTGAATATTGCCATTGTATCCATTGGGATACCTATGCTCAATCAAATAAGCAAAAACAACTTTATTGCGCTTGGCAGGGTAGATGTTAATTTGCTGTTTAATGCCATGAAGGGTTATTTCTTTACTGTATTTGTCTTGCAAAATATCATTGTCATAATTTGAAACCAGCTCGCCCAGACGTAAAATTAACAATTGCCTTTCATTGTATTGAATTTTTTCTTGTGTGCTATTTTGCGTCCAATTCACAAAAAATAGACTAACCAAAGTAAAGGCAAATAGCAAGATACCTGATTTTAAAATTGTCTTGTTCATGATTGTCCAAACACTTTGGGCTGCGTGTAATAATCAATTAAGGGCACCATTATATTAAGCAGTAGCACGGCAAAAGCTACCCCATCAGGATAGCCGCCAAAAGTACGAATAATCACAATCATCACCCCAATTAAAAACCCGTAAATGAGTCGCCCCTTTGGTGTGGTGCTAGCAGAAACCGGATCCGTGGCAATAAAAAATGCACCCAACATAGTACCGCCCAATAATAAATGATTTTGCACAGGCAAGTGTTGCTGTGAATCAACCATCGAAATCAACGCCGACATAATCAAAATGCCCGCTAAAAATGCCAATGGAATATGCCAATAAATAACTTTACGCATTAGCAAATACACGCCACCTGCCAAAAACCCTGCGTTAATCCACGCCTGCGCACTGGAATATACTTGCAATGTCGCCAGTTCGCGACCCAAGCCAAGGCTATTTTTAACCTCATCCAAGCGCGTTGCCCCACTCAAACCCTCAAACTGCAACCCTTGAAATATCACCTCAAATGCTTGATTGATGGTTAAAAAATCTACCGCCCAAGTGGTCATTTGCAAAGGATACGAAATCAACAAAAAAGCATATCCAAGCATAGCAGGATTGAATGGATTATTGCCCAATCCGCCGTACAATTGCTTGCCAAAAATAATAGCAAACGCCACACCCACCACCACCAGCCACCACGGCGCTATCGTTGGAATAGAAAT
>JAJRPY010000003.1 GCA_024280535.1 Gammaproteobacteria bacterium
GTTTTCTCAATACACAATGTCAAGGCATGCTGTTTTGGAATGCACAATGCCAGAAAGCAGATTTTAGTATTGCAGAATGTCAGGGGGCGGATTTCCGTGGTGCACAATGTCAAGGGGCAAATTTCAGTTATGCACAATGTCAAGGGGCAAATTTTCTCAACACACAATGTCAAGACATATATGCCACGGATGACGCAAAAAATATAACAAGTAAGGATGTTGAACTGCGTACATACACCTTAATACTTAAAGGTGCAATTGATGAAGAGGCAATCCAAGCCATTGAAAACGCCAAAGCCTATTTATCTGACGATTGGTATAGAAAGATGCAACAAATTATCACAGAAAATAAAGATACTAAAATAGAATACAGTGTGCCAAAGGGTTGCATTACTGGCACATTAAGTAGCGAAGAATCGCAAGCCATTATTGACAAAGACTGGGACAAACTACAACAATTACAAAGCACCAATTAAGTAAAATATCTTAGTATTAAGAAAAATATTGGTTTCTTTTGGTTCAAATGGCTACACACTATTATTTAAAATTAAAACAATAAGCATTATTATTCTCACTGTAAGACACCAAAAACAGGACTACTATTAATCACTATGATCACAAATTTTAAACACATCCAAGCACTGAGCGATTTTAAACAAGCCAGATTAAACCAGCAACTTGGCGCTTTAGGCGTGCAACTTGTTAATACCGAGTTTGTGCATTTTGCCCATTGTGCGCAGCAATTAACCCATGATGAGACGGCAATATTGGACACCTTGTTGGCTTATGAAAAGCCTGTTAAAGTAGCGGAAAATGGGGTGAAAATTATAGTCATACCACGGCTTGGCACGATTTCGCCGTGGTCGTCTAAGGCGAGTGATATTTTGCATTTGTGTGGCTTGGAAAAAGTTAGTCGTATTGAGCGGGGGATTATTTATCATTTTGATCAGTTGATTAGCGACAAACAGGCAGTTTTAGCAGTCATTATGGATAGAATGACGCAGTCTGAATTGCCCTCTATTGAAGCAGCACACACGATATTTGATGATTTTGCACCACGACCTGTTGCCGATGTTGATATTTTAGCCCATGGCAAATCTGCATTAGAAAGTGCCAATACTGCGTTGGGGTTGGCGCTTTCTGGTGGTGAGATTGACTACTTGTTGAGCAGTTTTAACCAACTCAAACGCAACCCGACCGATGTGGAATTGATGATGTTTGCCCAAGCAAATTCAGAGCATTGTCGGCACAAAATTTTTAATGCCGATTGGCACATTGACGGCGTGGCACAAGAAAAAAGCCTATTTTCAATGATTCGCAACACTTACCACAAGCATCCCGAGGGTTTGCTTAGTGTGTATTCGGATAATTCTGCGGTAATGGCAGGCTACGAAGGCGAGCGTTTTTATGCGGATAAAGATGGAAGATACACCACCTCAACCGAGCATAGGGCAATTTTGATGAAAGTGGAGACGCATAACCACCCTACCGCGATTGCCCCGCATCCCGGTGCGGCAACGGGATCTGGTGGTGAGATTCGGGACGAAGGTGCCACCGGTCAAGGCTCTAAACCTAAAGTAGGTTTGTGTGGATTTAGCGTATCGAACTTAAAAATTAGCACTGCCCTCCAGCCTTGGGAAATTGACAATGGCAAGCCTGCGCAAATTGTTTCAGCGCTTGAGATTATGCTTGAAGGCCCGATTGGTGCGGCAGCGTTTAATAATGAATTTGGTCGTCCGAATACTTTGGGCTATTTTAGAACCTACGAACAAGCCACGCCAACAGGCGATATTCGCGGCTATCACAAGCCCATTATGCTGGCAGGTGGCTTGGGGCATATTCAAGAACAGCATATTAAAAAAGGCAACATTCCTACTGGCAGTCACATTATCGTTTTAGGCGGGCCTGCTATGCTGATTGGCTTGGGTGGTGGTGCAGCATCTAGTATCAATAATGGTGAGCAAAGTAAGCAGTTAGACTTTGCCTCTGTTCAGCGGGCTAATCCTGAGATGGAAAGGCGCGCTCAAGAGGTGATTGATCGCTGTACCAATCTAGGCGCTGATAATCCTATTATTTCTATTCATGATATTGGTGCTGGCGGTCTGTCTAATGGCTTGCCTGAATTGGTGAATGATTCGGGTCGCGGGGGTCGCTTTGAATTGCGCAATATTCCTAATGATGATAAGCAGATGTCGCCGCTTGAAATTTGGTGTAATGAATCTCAAGAACGCTACGTACTGGCCATTGCCCCTGATAATTTGGCGTTGTTTAGCGATATTTGCCAGCGTGAACGTGCGCCATTTGCTGTATTAGGTCAGTCCACCACGGCGCAAGAATTAGTGCTAAATGATGCACTATTTACAGACACGCCTATTGATATGCCAATGTCAGTTTTATTGGGCAATCCACCCAAAACCAGCATTAACGCCCGCACTCAAGCCCTCAAACTGAATCCATTTGATACCCATAACATCAACCTTACTGATGCCATTAATAGGATTTTGCAACTGCCCGGTGTTGCCAGCAAAAATTTCCTCATCACCATTGCCGATAGAAGCGTGACTGGTATGGTGGCGCGGGATCAATTAATTGGCCCATGGCAAGTACCTGTGGCTGATTGCTCTATTTCTATCTCTGATTATTCGGGCGTTAAGGGGGAGATTATGGCACTGGGCGAGCGCGCACCATTGGCACTATGTGATGCAAAATCTGCTGCCAGAATGACCATTGGCGAATCACTTGCCAATATGCTAGGTGGCTACGTGGCAGATATTCATGATATTAGTCTCAGTGCCAATTGGATGAGTGCTAGCGGCCACCCAGGCGAAGACTCAAAATTATTTGAGGCAGTTAAGGCAGTGGGTATGGATTTGTGCCCTGAACTGGGCCTAACCATACCCGTGGGAAAAGATTCTATGAGTATGAAAAGTGCTTGGACTGAAAACGGGGTGGATAAATCTGTCACTGCTCCTCTGTCACTGGTTATAACCGCTTTTGCAAAAACACCTGATGTGAGACTGCAACAAACGCCTTTATTAACCATCGACAACACCTCTGAATTATTATTAATCGATTTGGGACTGGGGCAACATCGTATGGGTGGATCTTGTTTGGCGCAAGTTTACAATCAAATTGGCGATTTAGCGCCTAACCTTGATGACGCCCAAACTTTTAAACAATTTTTCAGCGTTATTAATCAACTCAATCATGACCAGCTTATCTGTGCTTATCATGATCGTAGTGATGGCGGTGTGATTACCACTTTATTAGAAATGGCTTTTGCCTCTCATTGTGGCTTAGACATCACCACCGATAGCCCGATTGAGGCGTTATTTAATGAAGAATTGGGCTGTGTTATTCAAGTCACTCAATCTAACAAACCCAAGGTGCTGGCAGCGCTAACCAAGGCAGGATTGGCTAATCACACTAGCACGATTGCTACAATCAACACGCTTGACAGTATCAACATTTTCTCTAATGAGCAACAAATTTACTCACAACCGCGGGCAACACTGCACACACTTTGGTCGTCAACCTCCTACGCAATAGCCAAACTACGCGACAACCCAGATTGCGCGCAACAAGAATTTGATGCCATTGCTCAAACAACAGACGGCATTAAAATAGACCTCAGTTTTGAGCTAGACAAATCAATCATCACGCCTTATATCAAAACCAATATTAAGCCAAAAATTGCCATCCTTCGCGAACAAGGCGTTAATGCCCAAGTTGAGATGGCTGCTGCGTTTGATCAGGCTCAATTTGAGGCAGTAGATGTGCACATGAGCGATATTTTATCCAATAGAATTTCGCTGGATGCGTTCAAAGGCGTAGTAGCCTGTGGCGGTTTTTCGTATGGTGATGTGCTGGGTGCGGGGCGTGGTTGGGCTAGTTCGATTTTGTATAATGCTCGGGCAAAAGATCAATTTGCAGCGTTTTTTGACCGTGAAGACAGTTTTGCATTAGGCGTTTGTAACGGCTGCCAAATGCTGTCTAATCTGCGTGATATTATTCCAGGTTCGACAAACTGGCCGAGTTTCTCTCGCAATGTTTCGGAGCAATTTGAGGCGCGCTTTTCCAGTGTTAAAATTGGACAATCACGCTCAATTTTCTTAAACGATATGCAAGATGCCATTATGCCCATTGCCATTGCCCACGCTGAAGGCAAGGCAAGTTTTGACGGCACTATCGCTGATCACAACATTGCATTACAATACGTTGACCACCAAGGCGCTATTACCCAAGCCTATCCGCACAATCCAAATGGTTCATCACAAGGAATTGCCGGGTTAAGCAACGATTCTGGCAGTGTCACCATTATGATGCCGCATCCAGAGCGAGTATTTAGAGCAGTGCAACATTCATACCGACCAAAAGACTGGAACGAACGCAGCCCATGGATGAGAATGTTTGAAAATGCTAGGGCGTGGGTTGATTGATATTTTTTGTACCACTTTAAGGCTAAAAATTGCACCTAACGCAACCCAAACAACAATGATTAATTAAACACAACGGTTTTATTGTGGCAAATTAGCACGCGGTCTTGAAGATGATATTGCAAACCCTTGGCTAGTGTAATTTTTTCAACATCTTGGCCCATTTTTTTCATATCATCGGCACTATTGGCATGATTAACGCGCACAACCTCTTGCTCAATAATTGGCCCTTCGTCTAAATGACTTGTCACATAATGACAGGTAGCGCCAATCAACTTAACCCCGCGATCAGCAGCCCGTTGATACGGATTAGCCCCCACAAATGAAGGCAAAAATGAATGATGAATATTAATAATCTGCCCTTCGAAATGCTGACACAATGCCTCAGGGATGATTTGCATATAGCGCGCTAACACTACCACATCTGGCTTAAAATCAATCACTGCTTGAGTCATTTTAGCCATATCTGCCAACTTGGTATGCACCCCAATAGTCACTTGCTTAAAAGGCACATCGTACCAACTGGCCAATTTAGCCAGCTTGTGATGATTGGACAACACGCCTACAATATTGCCCGCCAATTCACTCTCATGCCCACGATGCAGCAAATCTGCCACACAATGCGACGACTTAGAGCCCATAATCAAAATACGCTTTGAGACACTGGCGTCGTTCAATTGCCATATCATTTGGTAACTATCGGCAATCATACTAAAATTTGCTTTGAAGTCTTTGATAGGGCGTGAAAAGGCATTAGATTGAATTTCAATACGCATAAAAAATCGCTTATTGACCTCATCAAGATGGTGATGCGCGGCTTTAATATTGCATTGATGCTCAAAAATAAACTGGCTCACTTTTGCCACTAAGCCATGCGCATCAGGGCAAGAAATTAGCAATCGGTGAGTGCTCATGTACGATATTCTGCGTTGATTTTAATGTATTCATAAGAAAGGTCGGTTGTCCAAACGCTTTCAAAAAAATCACTTTGACCTATGTCAATCGTAATGGTGATGTCTTTTTTTGCCATTTCAGCACTGCCTGCGGCCTCGGTATAGTGCGCATCTGGCTCGCCTGCTTTAATAATGCTGAGAGTATTTAGTGAGATATTAATATCTTCAATATTCAACTGCTGAATATTAGCACGCCCTACTGCTGCCAAAATACGCCCCCAGTTGGCATCTGATGCGAATAATGCGGTTTTCACCAAGGGCGAATGGGCAACGCAATAGGCCACTTCCAGGCAATCATCCTTAGATTTTCCGCCTTTTACACAAACCTCAACAAACTTGCTCGCCCCTTCGCCATCTTTAATAATCTGATGCGCCAAAGATCGGGTAACTTCATCCAACGCCTGCTGAAACACCGCCGTACAATCGGCCAATTCAACACCACTTTTGGCTGTGGCACTCAATGTGCAAGCATCGTTAGTAGAGGTGTCGCCATCCACCGTAATACGATTAAACGACTGATTAACCGCACCACTCAAGCAATCTTGCAACTGCGCTGGAGTGGCACTAATATCGGTAAAAATAAAGCTCAACATAGTTGCCATATTAGGGCGAATCATGCCGGAGCCTTTGGCAATGCCACTAATCTTAACCACCCTGCCATTCACTTCAAACGTTTTGGACTGGATTTTTGTCACCAAATCAGTGGTTAAAATACCCTGAGCAACCTTAGCAA
>JAJRPY010000105.1 GCA_024280535.1 Gammaproteobacteria bacterium
CAGCACACGATCAATTGTCGCTGGAATGACTGGCAGGGCAAATTTAAAGCCCAAATAGTGCTCAAGACCTTGTTCAGGATTGGCTAAAAAATCACCTGTTAATTGTAGTTGGGTTGTTTTTAGAGTTGATGTGTTAGAGCGTGCCTCAATCGTTATTGGCTCATTGCCAATTGCCTGAATAAATTGAATTGAAAATTCGCTAATACTAGGGGTTGGCGTCGCATTAACACCGAGCAACTCATCCCCTGTTTGTAATGCCGATTGAGCAAAAATCCCGCCACTATTGAGCGCGCCAACCACCGGTTTAACGCCATTTACGCCTATTATAAAAATAATGGTATAAAGCAATATTGCCAACAAAAAATTGGCCATTGGGCCGGCAATAACAATGGCAAAACGCCGATAAACGGATTGTTGATTAAAGGCACGGTGTCGTTCAAATTCAGCCACTTCGGTTTCGCGCTCATCCAGCATTTTAACAAAGCCACCGAGTGGAATTGCGCATATAGTAAAGCGTGTTTCACCCCATTGAAATGCCTTAATAACTTTGCCAAATCCAATTGAAAATCTTAATACTTTAACCTTGCATTTTTTAGCCACCCAATAATGACCATATTCATGAATAGTAACCAAAATCCCAAGGGTGGCAATAAACGCAAGTAGGGCGGTTAAAAAACTCATTAGAGTTTATAGTTGTGAGTGAGAATGCCCTGATTCTTTAAGACGGGTTAAGTAATTTCCCCATAAACTGTCTTTGTTGGTGGCTAATTTATATAAATGTTCCCACGAATAAATACCACTATCATGGCCATCACTAAAAAATAAAATAATGGCATAATTGCCGGTTGGCTCAATCCGATCAATTTTGACGTTTTCTTTATCAAGTTGTAAGGTTTCTTGACCCGGGCCATGTCCAACCACCTCGGCAGAAGGGGAATAAACTCTTAACAATTCAGTGGTTAATGGATATTCAACGCCATCAAATGTGAGTGTGAGTAAGTTTTTGCTTTTGTTAAGGGTGATATTGCTGGGTGTTTGCATGGTTTGCCTTGGTATATTAATGCGGATATTTTATCAGAATTATTTTTTGCCTAGGGTTAAAAATAGCAGTCTTTCATCTAATAGAGACCTTTGCATAAATATGAATCATCATCAAAAATCCATTTTCAGTCACTTGGCACTTTTTAAACGCTACCTTAACCTTTCCAGAGGATTGTTATGTGTTGGTTTTTAAGAGGAGTGTACTATTTTTAAATTTGGGGAATTAATAATTACATTGGTGTGTATTTATCTGGGTAAAATAACTCAAGTTTTTAATGATAATGGAAGTGCTTAAATGGCCTGGAATGATAATAGTAGTAATCAAACCCCTTGGGGTGGCAATAATCAAACGCCACCAGAATTGGATGATGTAATTAAAGAGTTTAAAAATAAAGTTAACGGTATATTCGGCACCAGTAAGAAGAAGCCATCAGACCCCTCTTCCACTTCAAAAACCTCTGGGAGTGGCAGTATAAAATTTGTTGCCATTACCGGTGTGTTAATTTGGATGTTGTCGGGTATTTATATTATCGATCCAGCTGAAAAGGGTGTTATATTACGTTTTGGCGCTTTTCAAGAAGCAACTTCCCAAGGTCCGCATTGGCACATACCTTTTCCGATTGAAACAGTTCAAAGAGTCAATGTAGAGCAAATTAGAACCGCTGAAATCGGCTACCGTAATGCCATTAAGGGTCGTCGTTTTGGTGGTAATGTTGCCTCCGAATCAATTATGTTGACTCAAGATGAAAATATGATTGATGCAAAATTTGCAGTTCAATATAGGGTAAACGACGTTCAGGCTTATTTATTTAATGTTGCCAGTCCAGATACAACCTTGCGCCAAGTGGCAGAAAGTGCTATTCGCCAAGTGGTTGGGCAAAATACCATGGATTATATTTTGACTGAAGGTCGTGTGGATATTGCCGACAGCATCAAGGAACGCTCGCAAGAATTACTCGATTTATATCAAACAGGGCTTTACATTACTACTGTCAATATGCAAGATGCCCAACCGCCTGAACAAGTACAAGCGGCTTTTTCGGATGCGGTAAAAGCGCGTGAAGACAAACAGCGCCTAATTAACGAAGCACAAACATACGCCAACGGTATTTTACCAAAATCTCGTGGTTTGGCGGCACGTTTGCTTGAAGAATCAAGGGCTTATAAGTCGGAAGTCATCTCTAAATCTGAAGGTGAATCTTCTCGATTTAAGCAAATTTTAGCCGAATATGAAAAAGCACCTAAGGTCACCAGAGAGCGCCTGTATCGCGAAACCATGGAAAGTGTCTTTGCCTCAACCAGCAAAGTGGTGGTCGATTCAAAGGCAAATTCAATGATATATTTACCCATTGATAAACTGATTAACAACGCCCGGCAAAATACTCAAACGCCCATTCGTCAGAATTCAAAACCAGTAAAAAACCCTGGTAACATCAGAAATGTTTTTCGTAACAGAGAGGTAAGATAATGCAAAAAATAGGATTAGTATTAACGGTTGTCGTGTTGTTTGTATTGAGCTCAGCACTTTATACGGTTGACGAAACACAAATAGCGATTAAACTGCGTTTGGGTGAAATTGTCAGTGTTGAAAAAGAACCGGGCTTAAAATTTAAAACGCCATTTGTTAATAACGTGGTTAAATTTGACGGTCGAATTCAAACATTGGATGCACCTGCTGAACGTTTTTTAACTGGCGAAAAGAAAAACGTTATCGTTGATTCATACATTAAGTGGCGTATCGTTGATGCGGAGAAATTTTACAAATCTACAGGCGGTAACATTGCCCGTACCGACAATCGTTTGGCTCAAATCATTAAAACTGGGCTTAAGAGTGAATTTTCAAAGCGCACCATTGCCGAAGTATCGGGGGAACGTAGCGAGATTATGTCTAACATTGTCAAGCTGGCTAAGCAAGATATTGCCGAATTTGGTATTGAGATTAATGATGTACGTATTAAGCGTATTGATTTATCACAAGAAGTATCAAACTCTGTATATCGCCGTATGCAGGCAGAGCGTCATCGTGTTGCCAAAGAGTTTAGATCCAAGGGTGCAGAAGAAGCCGAAATTATTCAAGCAGCCGCAGACAAAGAAAGAACCATTATTTTGGCAAACGCTTACCGTGATTCTGAAATAATTCGAGGTGAGGGTGATGCCATTTCAGCCAGTAATTATGCCGAAGCTTATAATAAAAATGCTGATTTCTACTCATTTTATCGTTCATTAGAATCCTACAAAAAATCATTTGCCAATCAAAATGATATTTTAGTGCTGAACCCAAATACAGAATTTTTCCGCCATTTTAGCCCAGAGAGTAAATAAAGCCATATGAATACATGGCAACTCCCTGAGGGTATTGATGAGTTAATCGGTGATCAGGCAATCAAGTTTGAGTTATTACGTCGTTCGTTAATCGATTTATATACCAATAAGGGCTTTGGCTTGGTGGTTCCGCCGATGGTGGAGCATGTGGATTCATTGTTATTAACCAGTGATACGGTCAATGAAAAGACTTTCAAATTTCTAGACCCTGCCAGTGGCAAAATGCTGGGCGTGCATGCGGATATTACCCCACAAATTGCCAGAATTGATGCCAAGCGTGCCAGTAATAAGGTCGAAAAATATTGTTATATTAATGCAATTTTGCAAACTAGGGCGGATGATTTTTACGATTCAAGATCCCCCATTCAAGCAGGTGCAGAGCTTTATGGCTCGGCAGACACGTCGGCTGATGTTGAGGTGATTGAATTAATGCTAGACAGTTTAAATATACTAAAGATTGAGCCCATTATTATCAGCCTAGGCAATGTGGCTATTTTTGATGTCCTGATGGCTGATGAGGCTTTAAGCACAGACCAAGTGCACGAATTTAGACACATTTTTGCGCATCGATCAACCCCAGATTTAACCCAATTTATTGCCAATAACACGCTAAACAATGCCCCGTTATTTAGCGCATTAATGCAACTAGAAGGGGATGCCAGCGTGCTTGACCAAGCGCTGGCATTATTTACAGACTTCCCAGGCGCACAAACAGCCATTAAAGATTTGCAAGCCATTAACCAAGCACTTCAAGCCAAAGACATTCAAGTGAGTTACGATTTAGCCGAATTGCCAAATTATGAGTATCATACTGGTGTGGTTTTTTCGGCTTATAATCAGCATTATTCTAAAGCGCTTGTGCAGGGTGGTCGTTACAACGGTATTGGCGAGTCTTTTGGGCAATCCAGAGCGGCAACGGGATTTTCATTTGATTTAAAATTTTTATCGCAGTCAACACAATCATTAGATTAGGAATTAATATGTCAAAAAATGTAGTAATCATTGGCACCCAGTGGGGCGACGAAGGCAAGGGAAAAATTGTAGATTTAATTACCGATAAGGTATCTAGCGTCGTACGTTTTCAAGGCGGGCATAATGCAGGGCATACGCTGGTTATTGATGGGAAAACAACAGTGCTACACCTCATCCCATCAGGCATTTTACGCGACCATGTTGAGTGTTTAATTGGGCATGGCGTGGTGTTGTCAATGTCGGCGTTGATTAAAGAATTGGGCGAATTGTCAACAGCTGGCGTGGATGTGCAGTCGCGCTTAATGATTGCACCAGGTTGCCCGCTGATTATGCCGTATCACGTCGCACTTGATGAGGCGCGTGAAGCCAAGCGTGGCAAAGCAGCCATTGGCACCACTGGCAATGGTATTGGCCCTGCTTATGAAGACAAAGTTGCCAGACGCGGATTACGCGTGGGGGATTTGCTCAATATTGCGTCATTTGCCGATAAACTCAAAGAGGTGATGGAATATCATAACTTCGCCCTAACAAATTATTACAACGCGCCAGCGCTGGATTTTGACACCGTACTGGCTGAAGCATTAGCACAAGCCAAAACCGTAATCCCAATGATTACCGATGTCACCGAAAAAATTCACCAACATATTGCCAACAATGAGAGCATTTTATTTGAAGGCGCGCAGGGTGCATTGCTTGATATTGACCAAGGAACTTACCCATTTGTAACCTCTTCTAATACCACTTCAGGTGGTGCGGTAACGGGATCAGGTGTTGGTGTCACCGACATTGATTATGTTTGCGGCATTGTTAAAGCTTACACCACTCGCGTTGGCGGTGGCCCATTCCCAACCGAGTTGATTTATGATGTGGCCAGCGACCAAGGCGATGCCATTGGCAAAGTATTAGGCACCGTGGGTCACGAATTTGGTGCAACAACTGGTCGTCAGCGTCGTTGTGGTTGGCTAGATATGGTGACTCTCAATCGATCACTAAAACTAAACGCCGTGACGGGCATTTGCTTAACCAAGTTAGATGTGTTGGATTCGTTAGACAGTATCAAAATTTGTATTGCCTACGACCTCAACGGCAAAACAATCACCGCGCCGCCGTACGACGC
>JAJRPY010000106.1 GCA_024280535.1 Gammaproteobacteria bacterium
AAAAATATGCAACAAAAAAATGTTGCGTTTGAGCTACTAAAAAAATTATTAAGCGATGAGGTAAGAGTTCGTAAATCAAAAAATATAGCACAAGGCAAGAAGTTTTCAGAAATGCTAGAATCGGTTGTAAAGCGCTATCACAACAATCAAATAGATTCAGCACAAGTATTGGCAGAACTTTCAAAAATAGCCAAAGAAATGCACTTGGAAGACAAGAGGCCAGATGAATTAGGCTTAACATCTGAAGAATATGCTTTTTACGGTGTCCTAAACGAAAATAAATCGACCCGTTTTTTAGACGATCATAAAATGAAAGAATTGATTTATGCAATTGTTGATGCAGTTAGAAAAAATGCAACAGTTGATTGGAGCAAAAGAGACGATGTCAGGGCAAAATTAAGATTAACCGTCAAGAAGATATTAATACGTTATGGCTATCCACCAGACTTAGCAAGAATGGAGGCCGATAAAGTATTAAAACAAGGCGAGGCATTGGCAGAAATATTTTCAGCAGAGTATTAGAATGGTTGCAGATCTCTATAAATGTATAACAAGTCGCTGTATCTATATTTTTTAGCGTTTACTCTAAAATGCGGTGAACTTAAGTGTTGGTAGATGGGTGTATTGGTGGACTAGTTGTTTAGTCCTTAATAAATTACTAGGTGGGTTATTGTTATGCTGTTAGATCATTCAATAAATCGCACTGGGTGTGATAATCGCATCAAGTGGTACGTCCCATGTTTGCGCTTTAAGTTGTTTAATCTGTTGACAATCGAATGCAAGCCCAATTAGTGTGGGTTTGTTGCTGGTTTGTGGGTTTTTTTTGAAGGCTAGTGTGCGATCATAATAGCCGCCGCCCATGCCTAGGCGATTTTTATTTTTGTCGAAACCAACTAAGGGCATTAATATGACATCAAGTTGCTTTGCGCTGATAATGTCAGTAGAAATGGGTTCTAAAATGCCATATTTGTTGTGGCTGAAATTTTTCCCTATTTTTGCAAATTTAAGGTTTTTATCGACTAATACGGGTAAATAGGTGCCTATTGCTTGTTTTTTTAGTAATTTTTGTAGGTAGATTGTGTCAATTTCGCCATCGTTGGGTAGGTAAATCGCAATTTTTTGCTGAGGTTGAAAATTGACGATTTTTTGTATTTGAGGTAATAACGCTTGGGCAGATTTAGTTCGATCAACGGCATTAATATTGCGTCTTTGTTGTCGAAGGGATTGGCGTAATGCGTCCATAGTGGCATTATAGTTGAAGAATTTGGGTCTGTTGTATCGCATTTGGCTTAAAACCTGAACCAGTAAGGTTCAAGGCGGAAATTCGAAGTTTACCGCAGGCTTCCCACTTCGAGGTGGGCTTGCACAATAGTAACCTATCTCATATCCTTAGTTGTTTATTTATCGGCTCAGGGGACGTAGCCTATGACAAACACAACAGACAGACATTATTATCACCGTTTGTCATTAAATTAGGGCACTTTTTATAAAAATAAATTGATATACGTGCCAATAATAGGGGTAATATGTGAAACATTATGATTATTTTAAAGGAGGAGGGTGTTATGTTAATGCGTAAATATATACTAGCGATTGGGATGATTTTTGTGTCTATTTTTGCCACACAGGCAGAGGTGGGGAAAATAACAGGCGGGAGTAGTTATGAAATGCCATCATGGTTTGCCGATAGTTTTTTGGATATGGAGGAAGATGTACAAGATGCACGGGACGAAAACAAAACGATATTGTTGTATTTTTATTTAGATGGTTGCCCGTATTGCGATATGATGCTTGATCAAAATTTTAAACAGGGTGAAAATTTAGCATTTATTAAAAAACATTTTTCAGTGATTGCGATTAATATTAGAGGCTCAAGAGAAATTACCATGCGTGACTCCGAGGCTCAAACTGAGCAAGCGTTGAGCAAAATGTTGGGGGTTAAATACACGCCAACGATTGTATATTTAGATGAAAATGGCAAGCAAGTTTTCAGGACTAATGGTTATCGTAATCCGACAGCATTTCGCTCCGTGCTTGAATATGTGACGAGTAAATCTTATCAGAATGCTACTTTGTCTGATTATATAGAATCGACGAAAAAGTCCACTCAGGGTTATGTGTTTATTGATCATCCAAACCTAAAAACGGTGACTTTTCTGAAAGATTATGACCAGCCAGTAGCCTTATTATTTGAAGATAAAGACTGCACAGAGTGTGTTGAGTTTCATCAAAAACTACTCAACCGAGCGGATGTTAAGGCCGAATTGGATAAATTTTTGTTTATTCGTTTTGATGCTTATTCTGATCAAAAAATTATTGATTTTGATGGCAAGGTGACCTCAGCAAGGCAAATGGTTAAAGACTATGATTTGAATTATCGCCCAGGTATATTACTATTTGATGAGGCAGAAAATATTAGTAAAATTGATGGTAAATTGTATAGTTTTCATTTTAACACCGTGCTTCGTTATGTCAGTGGCAAGCACTATCAGCAGCACGAAACCTTTAGCGGCTATTTGCACGAGCGACAAGCGGAGTTATTAGAACAAGGGGTTGACATTAGTATTGTGGATTAAGCATTGGCTAATTTTGGTAAGTGGATTTGAGGTGTATTATTTGATGGCAAAGCCAGTCTTTAAGTGAGCGTGTTTTTAGTAGGCAGTTAGCGTGTAAAATTCAGCCCATATTTAGAGGGCATTATTATGGCGAGTGTGTTGGATTTTTCTTTGTTAGAACTTCAGTCTGGTTTGTTAAAAAATCTTGATAGCTTGGGTTATCAAGCAATGACACCGATTCAAGCTTTAAGTTTGCCGCTGATTTTGGCTGGCAAGGATGTTATTGGTCAGGGGAAAACTGGCTCAGGGAAAACAGCCGCTTTTGGTTTGGGGCTATTGCAAAAATTGGACGTTAAGGCCTTTAGAGTGCAATCTATTGTTCTCTGTCCAACACGTGAATTGGCCGACCAAGTGGCTAATGAAATTCGTAAACTGGCTAGAGCGGTGCATAATATTAAAGTATTAACCTTGTGTGGTGGCGCGCCATTTGGGCCGCAAATTGGCTCGTTAGAACATGGTGCGCATATTGTGGTTGGCACGCCTGGTCGTATTGAAGAACACTTGCGTAAACGCACGCTCAAGCTTGATTATGTAGATAGTTTGGTGTTGGATGAGGCAGATCGTATGCTAGATATGGGCTTTCAGGATGCGATTGATGCCATTATTGAAAAAATTCCCAGCAATCGACAAACCTTATTATTTAGTGCCACTTATCCGTCAGAAATTGCAGAAATTGCGCAACGTGTTATGAAAAATCCAGTTGTGGTGAGTGCGCCCTCAACGCATGAAGAGTCCACTATTAAACAATATTTTTATCAGGTGCATTCAGATGATGAGCGTATGAATGCGTTGCGTTTGTTGTTGGCGAAGCATAAGCCTGATTCTACCTTGGTTTTTTGCAATACTAAGCGCGATGCGCAAGAAGTTGCCGATGAGCTGATTTATTATGGTTTTTACGCGTTGGCCATCCATGGTGATTTGGATCAACGTGAGCGCGATCAAGCACTAATTCGTTTTGCTAATAAGAGTATTTCGGTGCTGGTTGCCACGGATGTGGCAGCGAGAGGCTTGGATATTAACGCACTGGATTTGGTGATTAATTTTAATGTTGCGCATGATCCTGAAGTGCATGTTCATCGTATTGGTCGTACTGGCAGGGCAGGGCGTAGTGGTATGGCAGCCACGTTTTATAGCGATAAAGAAACTAGAAAACTTGAGCAGCTAACTATAGATATTAGTGCGGATGAATTGCCAGATGAGGCGCTGTTGGATAGGCCGATTAAAAAGCCGAGCATGACGACACTTAAAATTGACGGTGGCAAAAAGCAAAAATTACGCCCAGGCGATATTGTTGGTGGGTTGACGGGTAAAGACGGCATTCCGGGTGATAAAATTGGCAAAATTGTGGTTGCTAGTCATTGGTCGTATGTGGCAGTTGAGTCGAGTTTGGTCAAAGTGGCATTGAAAAAAATCCAAAATGATCAGTTGAAAGGCAAAACTTTTAGAGTGCGGATTTTGTCTTAGTTTTGGGGTAATTGGGCAGACAGTTTAGTTGTGATTAGTCTTCTAATGGCGTGATTTCAAGAATCTCCCAAGTGTCAGAATTGTAATTTACTTGGTAGCCAACTAATGCTTTTTCAACTTGATCCCTTAGAATTAAAGGCAATTCCCATACGCGCGTGCAGCCAGGGTAGCCAAAAATATCATGATAAGTGTTATCTGAAATGGTGATGCGCTTGCTCAGCCCCATTTGCGCAAAACTACCCATCACATCTTCAATAAAAGTGGGGGGTGCCAGTGGGTAAAATTTAATTCTTTCATACATTTGCACAGTGGCAACCGATTCTAGTAAATTTTGCCGAATGCCTTCTACATCATTAATATCTTGCACCAGCTCGGTCACTAAGTCATTTTCCTTGTCAATAGTGATGGAATGAATCATTGGGAAAACTTGCATTGTTTCAATTGACATGATTATTCCTAGTGTTTGAAGTGGCGCATACCGGTAAATACCATGGCAATGCCGTGTTCATTGGCAGCCTCAATTACTTCGTTATCACGCAGGGAGCCTCCTGGCTGGATGATGGCTTTAATGCCCGCGGCAGCAGCGGCATCAATGCCATCTCTAAAAGGAAAAAAAGCATCCGATGCCATTACTGACCCTTTTACTACCAGACCTTCGTCTGTGGCTTTAATGCCAGCAATTTTGGCTGAATAAACACGCGACATTTGACCTGCACCAACGCCAATAGTCATTTCATTTTTGGCATAAATAATGGCGTTTGATTTAACCGCTTTTGCCACTTTCCAAGCAAATAACAAATCTTTGATTTGCTCAGCAGTTGGCTGAATGTCACTAACGCAGTTAAGGTCAGTTTCAGTGATAATGCCTAAATCTTTATCTTGCACAAGTAAGCCGCCAGTAACACGTTTGTAATCCAGTGAGGCTTGTGCATTAGATAAATTACCACACTCTAAAACGCGAATATTTTGCTTGGCTGATAATACTGCTTTGGCGTCAGCGTCCACACTAGGGGCAATAACAACTTCAACAAATTGCTTGTCAATCATATTTTGCGCCGTGTCTTTATCCAGTGGGCGGTTAAAGGCAATGATGCCGCCGAATGCAGAAGTGGGGTCGGTTTTAAAGGCGTCTAAATAAGCGCCTTGCAGGTTGTTTCTAACCGCTACACCACAAGGATTGGCGTGTTTGACGATGACACAAGCAGGCTTATCAAAGCTGCGAACACATTCTAAGGCTGCATCAGCATCTGCCATATTGTTGTAGGACATCTCCTTGCCTTGGAGTTGTTTGCTTGAGGCAATGCAAGCTTCTGTGATATTGTTTTCAACATAAAAGGCAGCATTTTGATGCGGGTTCTCGCCGTAACGCATGGATTGTGTTTTGCGGAATTGTAAATTTAGAGTGTTGGAAAATCCGTCTTTACCTTTGCCTAAGTAGTTGGCAATAGCACCATCATATTGCGCGGTATGTTCAAAGGTTTTTAGGGCGAGTTTTGCACGTGTTGCTGGTGTAGTATTGCCAGAATTGTTAATTTCATCAATAACAAGTTGGTAATCTGATGCGTCAACGACGACTGTCACCGAGGCATGATTTTTTGCACCAGAGCGCAACATAGCAGGGCCGCCAATATCAATATTTTCAATCGCATCTTCTAAGGTGCAGTCAGGATTGGCAATCGTGGCTTGAAAAGGATAAAGATTAACCACTACCAAATCAATTGGCTGGATATCGTTTTGGCTCATGACCGCTTCATCAAGTCCGCGACGCGCTAAAATACCACCGTGAATTTTGGGATTTAGAGTTTTAACACGACCTGCCATCATTTCAGGAAAGCCAGTGTAATCGGATACTTCAATCACCGGAATGCCTTGCTCGGCAAGCAATTTTGCCGTACCGCCAGTGGAGAGAATGTCAATATTTTTGCTGGCTAAAAATTGAGCAAGTTCAATAATGCCAGTTTTGTCAGAAACACTGATTAGGGCGCGATTTATCATTGGTCTGTTGTGTACTCTAAAGCTTCTTGAAACCCTTTGATATAGCCATATACAACTAAAATATCTGCTTTATGAAATAGTTCGTCACATACTCTAATAGAATTGTTTATTTGCTGGTTAAAACCTATTGTTTTTTGGTAAGAATGCTCAAGAAGTTTAAATATACTTAAAATATAGCGTTCAGAGTTCATAGAAGGGTCACGCTTTTTCATAAATGGTAAGGCAAAAACCAATAATTTAATACTGTCTAACTCAGTAACATTTATCTCAAATTCATCACAATATTCACCAATAGAAATTAATGCCTCTGACATAGATAGGTATATATTTCTGTTATCAGGGATGGTACTATCACCAAAGATCCCGCCAGATGCATGTAAGTGTGCGCTTATTTTTTTGACTTGTTTAACCAAGTCTTCGTTTGTTATGTTCATTTTTTCTGTTGATGTAATGTAATAAAAAACGCCTAGACATAATCTAGGCGCTTTTAAATGAGATAAATCTCAGATGATTATAAACTATCAAGATATTTTTTGATAGCACTGCTTTCGCAATTTTCTTTAATTGAATTTGTTTTTTTTGATATTTTTGTAAATATCTTATTAGCATGCACTACATTTTTATTAATAATTTCCATGTCGTTAGCTGATAATCCATATTCTTTTTTATAATCAATCATTAGAGATTTCTCCTGTCAAGGTTTTTAATTGTGTCTATTATTTAGTTGATTTATTATACACTTTATTTTAAAAAGTAATGTTTATATAGCCTACTATCTAAAAATTTTTTTGATTATTTTGTCGCGTAAAGTTTTTTGATTGAGAATTTATTTTTAAAGTCTGTAAAGTTCGATTTTCTTCTTCAGCGTGCCACGATTAATGCCCAGTACGCGTGCGGCCTCGCTTTGATTGTTATCAACCAAATCCAAAACAAATTTAATAACAATGAGATCCACCTCGTTGGCAACCATTTTATATACGCCAGAGGCCTGTTCACCATCAAGTTGTTTGAAATAACGAGACAGTTTTGTGTTGATACAAGTGGGTAAATCCGTTGCGCTCATAGTTGGTTTAAATAGTCCTTTAAAAGGTTAAATTGCTGTTGACGTTCAGTTGTTTTGTTAATGGTTTTCCAAAATGGCTGGACATGATTTTTATCAAGGTGTATAGCATACCAAAAAATGTGCTTCCTGGCGAGCCTCAATCCCAAAAAATCACCATAAAATTGATAAATTTGTTGGATATGTTGAAGAATGGTGGATTTTTTTACTTCAAGGGGTGTGGGCTCAATGATATTTCCTGTTGTTAGGTAGTGGTTAATTTCGGCAAAAATCCAAGGATTGCCCTGAGTAGCACGCCCAATCATCACCCCAGAGGCATGGGTATGTTCAAGCACTTGCTGGGCTTTTTGGGCACTGGTGATGTCGCCATTGGCAATCACGGGAATGTCCACTTGGCTAACCACTGTTTTAATGGTGTCGTATTCAGCCATGCCGTTGTATTTATCGGCTTTTGTGCGCCCATGGATGCTTAGCATTTGGATGCCAGCTTGTTGTGCAATTTGTGCGATGTTGGGGGCGTTTTTGTTGTCAACGTTCCAACCCGTACGCATTTTGAGTGTAACGGGAATGTTTACCGCATTAACAACAGACTCTAAAATATCCTTAACCAGTTTTGGGTCTTGCATTAGTGCTGATCCAGCGGCTTTGTTGCAGACTTTTTTGGCAGGGCAACCCATGTTAATATCAATAATATCAGCGCCGTATTCGACGGCTTTTTGCGCAGAAATGGCCAATTCTTGCGCGCCTGATCCAGCAATTTGGATGCTGATTGGTGCGGATTCGCCCTCAAAGTTTAGTCGATATTTTGATTTATTGGTGTTGAGTAAATGCGCTTGTATGACCACCATTTCTGAGGTAGTCAGCCCAGCACCAAGGGATTTGCATAGTATTCTAAAGGGTTTGTCGCTGGTACCGGCCATGGGGGCTAATAAGACAGATGAATTAAGTGAGTAGGGGCCGATTTGAATTGACACGATATGATTTTATTGTTGGGCTTTGCGAGTTTTTTCAAGTAGGCGTCGTTGTTTCAGTTTAGACAAATGGTCAACAAATAAAATACCATCCAAGTGATCAATTTCATGCTGAATGCACACCCCTAATAATTCTTGCGCTTCCAGTTCAAACGCTTTGCCATGCTGGTCTAAGGCCTTAACCTTGATATGATTGGCACGCGTGACGCATTCGTAATAATTGGGCACAGATAAGCAGCCTTCGCTCCATTCAAGCTCGCCATCTTTTTCAATGATGTGTGGATTAATCAGGCAGAGTGGTTGGGATTTGTCATCCGATGTGTCAATCACAATAAGGCGAATGTGGCAATTGACTTGGGTCGCTGCCAAGCCAATACCGGGTGCCTCGTACATGGTTTCAAACATATCTTTAACCAAACTGCGGATGCTGTCGTCAACTTTGGCAATGGGGGCAGCCTTGATGCGAAGACGTTTATCGGGGTAATGTAAAATGGGTAGTAGCATGCTTATATTATAGTATTTTTTGCAGTGTTAGATTGCTTGGGATGGTCTTCATTGAAATGCAGCCCGCGACTTTCTGGTCTGGAAAGGGCTGATTGGATAATGATTTTGGCAGTTTTGACCAAATTCCTTAGCTCGATTAAGTCGCTAGAAATCAAGTAGCGACGGTAATATTCATCCACTTCAGGCTCGATTTGTTCAAGCCGGTGCTGGGCATAATTAAGCCGTCTATTAGATCGAACAATGCCGACAAAATTCCACATAATTGAGCGCACTTCGTCCCAGAGGTGAGAAACAACTACTTTTTCTTTAGAGGCAGCTACTCTGGAGGCATCCCACGGATCAGATTGAAAATAGACAGAATTTAGCGTTTTTTGGTTAATATCATGGGCGCAAGACTTGGCAAATACGATACATTCTAAAAGTGAATTGCTAGCCATTCGATTGGCGCCGTGAACGCCGGTGTGTGCTACTTCGCCAACTGCGTATAAATTAGCAAGATTGGTTTGTCCACATAGGTTGGTGTCCACACCGCCGCAAGTGTAGTGCGCGGCAGGGACAACTGGGATGGATTGTTTGCTGATGTCAATGCCAAAAGTGTTGCATTTTTTGTAGATGGTGGGGAAGTGCTGTTTAATCCAGTTTGAATCTTTGAAAGAAATATCCAAATAAACACAATCAAAGCCACCAGATTTCATCTCTGAATCAATTGCCCGTGCCACCACATCTCTTGGGGCAAGTTCGGCGCGTGGGTCGTAGTGTTGCATAAATGTTTGCCCATTGGGAAGGTGTAATTTGCCGCCTTCTCCGCGAATGGCCTCAGAGATTAAAAATGATTTTGCATGGGGGTGGTATAAGCAAGTGGGGTGAAATTGTGCAAATTCCATATTAACGATGCGACAATTTGCACGGCTGGCCATGGCAATGCCATCACCTGTTGAGGTGTCTGGATTTGAAGTGTAGCGATATACTTTTGAGGCACCACCTGTGGCTAAAATGGTTTTATGGGCGACAAAACACTCAACTTGATGGCTGTGTTTATTAAAAATATAGGCACCTTGGCATTGTTCTTCGTGAATGAGAAAATCAATGGCAATATAGCCTTCAAATAGGGTGATGTTGTTGCGTTGTTTGATATTGTCCAGTAGGTTTATTTGAATCGATTGCCCAGTTTTATCAGCAACATGTGCCACTCTTCTATGCGTGTGTCCGCCTTCGGTGGTGAGGTGGTAATGATTATTATTTTTGGTAAAGGGAATGCCAAATTCTTCCAAAGAGGCAATGGCGGCGGGTGCGTTTTCGACCATATAATTGACTGCCACCTCATTGGCCAAACCTGCGGCAGTATTTAGGGTGTCTTGCACGTGGGCATCAAAGTTATCATGGGCATCAAGTACTGCGGATATGCCACCTTGGGCATAAAAAGAACTGCCTTCTAGCAAGGCATCCTTGGCAACTAAAGCGACAGATAGCTTGGGTGATAATTGCAAGGCACTCATCAAACCAGCACTGCCTGTGCCAATAATTA
>JAJRPY010000004.1 GCA_024280535.1 Gammaproteobacteria bacterium
AAGTAAGCCATTACAAGCAGGGGTGGCAATTGGTGATGTGATTATTGTGGAAATAGCCACTACGATGTTGTATTGGCGGGCGTTTCAATTGTATATTTTCCCATTGTTGATGTTGTTTATGGGCGGTATTATAGGCGGGATGCTGTATCCTGCGTTTGAATGGGTGCAAATTTTCTTTGCGTTTCTTTTGTTTTTGCTGTCGTTTTTTTTGGTAAAATTTTTGCTGAAATAACAAGTAGAATTATCAATGAAAAAATTAAATACACTCAATATTTACTGGGTAGTAACATTATTAATGACGGTAGCCATTGCCGCACCTTGGGTGAATATACACTTTACCAGTGCCACGTTTGTCAAAGAATATGTGGGGGCGTTTGGCATTAGTTTTTTGATGCTACTGACTCTGTGGAAGGCGTATAGCAACAAAGCCCAGATTAGTTTTAAATTGAGTTGGCTTAAGATTAGTTGGCTGTCGTTATTTTTGCTCGGCACGCTGAGTTTTTTTTGGTCGGTATATATTGATTTTAGTATTGGCAAATGGCTGCTTTGGTTTTCGATTTTATCTGCATTTATCGTCGGTTACCGGCTGAAATTAGACAAGGCTACTTTGCTTAAACTGTGTTGGGGCTTTCTGATTAGTGCTTTAACCATTGCCGTTATTGGCATTTGTCAATATTTATTTGAGTTTTCCAGCATTCCCCAAGCGATTTCGCCATCCTCTACGTTTGGTAATAAAAATATGGCGACTCAGCCACTTATATTGATGTTGCCGTTTGCCTTATTTTTGTTGTTTTCTGATGAGATAAAAGGCGGGAAAATTTGGGCAGTGACTGTGTCCATCGCCTTAATTATGCTATATTTATTCTATGCCCACACGCGTTCTAGCTGGCTGAGTATTGGTATTGAGTTGGTATTAATAACTGGATTTTTGCTGTTTAAGCGCAAAACTCTCGGGCAATGGATTGATTGGAATGGGCGCAAAACTGTGGCCAGTATTGTGGCCTTTTTGTTGTTTATGGTGTTGATTAATTTCAACGCGCAAGGACTGAATTTATTTTTAAATACGGTGACGAATGCCGTCAGCTCGACCGACAGCTCGGCTCAGTCACGTTTTGAGATTTGGGCAGTGGCAATTGAGATGATTAAGGCATCGCCAATCTTTGGCACAGGGCTAGGCTCTTGGTTTTATAATGAAACCCAAGGGGGTATGGGCACTGTTAAAGTCTCTACCTACCATATGATACATAATGATATATTACAACTTGGCGTTGAGCTTGGCTTGGCAGGTTTGTTGCTTTTTTTGACCAGCGTAGCTATGACGTTAATGGGGTTGATTAAGATTATTAAACAAGATAACAAAACTCATGCTTGGTTTTATTATCTGATGCTGGTGGCGGTTGGTGGTTCATTTGTGCAAATGCAATTTTCGTTTCCTTATCAATTAATGATGCCAGCATTGTTGTTTGGCTTGTATTTGGGTATGATAGCGCAGCGTTTGGAAAAGTTTGTTGAGCCTATTAAAATCATTCATATTCAGGCACTTGAGAGATATCAAACAGGGGTCAAAAGTTTGGCGGTTATTGTGACGACTGTCGTGGTTGTTATTTATACCAATTGGATTGCAATGTATGATCAATATAATAATATGCTGAAAACCAATCAAATTTCAAAGATAGTAGAGATTAGGACTATGCTACACGAATCGCACTCTGTGCCGATTGTTAACTATTTGGTCACTTCTGCATTTAATGCCAAAAAAATAACAGAATCGTTACAGATTAGCCAGTATTTGCTGAGTTATTTTCCAGAGTACAGTCGTGCTATTTATGTTCGTGCTTATATTTTGGTGAATGAAAGGCGTTACCAAGAAGCGCTCAAGGTGCTTAAGCGGCTTAAGCAGGTTGCCAATGATGGTTATTACAAAAGGGCGTTAAGAATGCAGGCAGAGATTTATGTTAATCTTGGGCAGAATGAGCAATTCCGACAAATATTTGATCAAATCATCCAATACGATTACGAACAAACACCGGACCTTCGACAATGGACACTTGATATATATAAATATTATAAAAACTACAATTGCGCTGTTGAAAATAAAATGGCAGGTATTTTAATTCAGCAGGGCAAAACCCAGCAGGCGCGCCAGCATATAGCGAAGATTAACAAAAATAAGGGTAGTTGTTTGGCGCCTGAATTGCATCAATACCAATAAAGAATAATTCATAAAAATAGTGTTGAGCGTGTATATTTTTGGGATAATCAACCATTTTATATACTCAAAATTATTATGTCAGCTCAAGACCTAGATCCTCTGGAAACCCAAGAATGGCTAGCAGCCTTTAAATCAGTCGCGCGTGTTGAGGGTAACGACCGTGCCAAATTTTTGCTTAATCAACTGATGGATATGGCGCACAAAGAAGGTATGGATTTGCCAACAGGGGTTAATACCGCTTATCTTAATAGCATTGCCGTAGAAAAAGAAATAGCAACGGATATTCAAGTGGATATTGAAGATAGAATTTCTGCGATTGTTCGCTGGAATGCTATGGTGATGGTGGTTAAAGCCAATCAGTTGCCGTATGAATTGGGTGGTCATATTGCCTCGTTCGCCTCAAGTGCGACGTTGTATGAGGTGGGTTTTAATCATTTTTATCGGGGGCCTGATGCGGAACAAGGTGCAGATTTAATCTTTTTCCAAGGGCATATTTCTCCGGGTATTTATTCTCGTGCTTATTTAGAAGGCAGAATTACTGAAGAGCAAATGCTTAATTTTCGTCAAGAGGCGGGTAAAAACGGGCTAAGTTCTTATCCACACCCATGGCTGATGCCTGATTTTTGGCAGTTTCCAACGGTGTCTATGGGGCTTGGTCCGATTATGGCAATTTATCAAGCTCGATTTATGAAATATCTACATCATCGTGATATTAAGCAAACAGACAAGCGTACTGTATGGGTATATTTAGGCGATGGTGAAACAGATGAACCAGAGTCGTTGGGCGCTATTTCTACTGCTGGACGTGAAAAACTGGATAATCTAATCTTTGTTATTAATTGTAATTTACAGCGTTTAGATGGTCCAGTTCGGGGCAATGGCAAAATTATTCAAGAGCTTGAGGGTATGTTTCGTGGGGCAGATTGGAATGTAATCAAGGTGATTTGGGGTGCAAAATGGGACGAGTTATTGGCTAAAGACACTAATGGACTGCTTAGAAAGCGCATGGAGGAGGTGGTTGACGGTGAATATCAGGCTTATAAGGCAAAAGATGGTGCTTATGTGCGCAAGCATTTTTTCGGCAAATATCCAGAATTATTGGCCATGGTTGAGCATATGAGTGATGATGAAATTTATCATCTTAATCGTGGCGGGCATGATTTGAATAAAGTATTTCAAGCGTACCACGCTGCCAAAGCATGTAGCGACAAACCGACGGTTATTTTAGCCAAAACGGTTAAAGGCTACGGTATGGGCGAGGCTGGCGAAGGTCAAAATACCACCCATTCGCAAAAGAAACT
>JAJRPY010000107.1 GCA_024280535.1 Gammaproteobacteria bacterium
CTCGTTAATCTCTATTTTTGCGCGTTTGGGTGGCGGTATTTTTACCAAAGGGGCTGATGTTGGTGCGGATATTGTTGGTAAGGTGGAAGCAGGCATTCCAGAAGACGATCCACGCAATCCTGCGGTAATTGCTGACAATGTTGGTGATAATGTTGGTGATTGTGCAGGCATGGCAGCGGACTTATTTGAAACCTACGCGGTAACCATTGTTGCCACTATGATGTTGGCAGGTGTGTTGGAGCTGGGTGACAAGGCAATTTTTTACCCGCTGGCACTAGGGGCAGTGTCTATTATTGCCTCAATTATTGGTACTTTTTTTGTCAAAGTGTCTGATGGGGGTTCTATTATGGGTGCGCTTTACAAGGGATTAATTGTATCTGCGGTACTGGCAGCGATTGCTTTTTACTTTGTCACAGTTAATATGGCTATAAGTTTGCACGTATTTTATGCCGCGTTAATTGGCTTGGCACTAACAGCAGTGATGGTCGTAGTGACTGAATATTATACCTCGACTGAGCGCGCGCCCGTACAACACGTCGCCAAAGCATCTTTAACTGGGGATGGTACCAATGTTATTGCGGGGATTGGCTTATCTATGAAATCTACTGCCTTACCAGTGCTGGCAGTATGTGCCAGTATTTGGGGGGCGCATGCATTAGATGGCTTATACGGTATTGCCATTGCGGCAACGGCTATGCTCTCAATGACTGGAGTGATTGTGGCACTAGATGCTTATGGCCCAATTACTGATAATGCAGGCGGTATTGCAGAAATGGCAGGACTGCCTGAAGAAATTCGCAATATCACCGACCCACTAGATGCAGTTGGGAACACCACCAAAGCAGTCACCAAAGGCTATGCAATTGGCTCGGCAGGTCTGGCTGCCTTGGTACTATTTGCTGACTTTACCAATGAATTAAATACCCGCGTTGGGTTTGATCCTATCAGCTTTGATTTGTCGAACCACATGGTGATTATTGGGCTGTTTTTAGGCGGTCTTGTGCCTTACTTATTTGGTGCAATGGCCATGGAAGCAGTGGGTCGTGCGGCAGGTGGCATTGTAGAAGAGGTGCGACGACAATTCAGAGAAATGCCAGGCATTATGGATTACACCCAAAAACCTGATTATTCTAAAGCGGTGGACATGCTTACCAAATCTGCTATTAAAGAGATGATATTGCCGTCAATCTTGCCGATTTTGTTTCCAGTGGCAGTAGGCTTATTGCTCGGTGCTGAAGCACTAGGTGGCTTGTTAATTGGCTCTATTGCCACAGGTATTTTTGTGGCTATTTCTATGACCACTGGTGGGGGTGCGTGGGACAATGCCAAAAAATACATTGAGGATGGTCATTTTGGCGGTAAAGGCTCTGATGCACATAAGGCCGCAGTGACGGGTGACACGGTAGGCGACCCCTACAAAGACACCGCAGGCCCGGCTATTAACCCATTAATCAAGATTATCAACATCGTTGCCATTATGATTATTCCTTTATTGTAATGATTGATTAATCTAATAAAAAGGCGTTAATCAACGCCTTTTTTATTGCATTAAATGCCCGTACCTTTATGAATTTGGACATTCAAGCCCTTGGTGTTTTTGGTTAATACAAAATCAGCCTGAGCCTTTAAGAGTTTATCTGTGCACTCGTGCAAATCATTGTATTCATCTTGACCCGTATCAAAGCGTTTGTCGGTCAAATAATAGAAAAAACTTTTATATTGAAAATCTCCCAGCTTGATGATAATAAATGTGGAATTAGGGTCTTCCCAAACGGCGGCTGGGAATAAAGTAGGACTCTGTTCGCCTTCTTTGGTAATTTCAATATCAGCCAACTGCACTTGTTTTTTCTCTTTTCTCCAGCGATTGTCAAGATTGTTTTGGATGGTTGTGATTTCAGATTCTGTAAATTCAATGCTCATAATAGTAGGCTATGGAATAGGTAAAAAAAACTGCTGTTTGCTATGCGTTATAAATTATTATTGGCGTTAAGTCTGGCTTAATATTTCTTCTAAACTTGGCTCAGAATCGGTCGTACCCCCAGCCTCCATTTCTTCAATGGTGGCATCACGAACCAACAATATTTCTAACACAAACTTCACTTCGCGCCCGCATAATGGGTTGTTTCCATCAATGGTCACCGTCTCATCATCAACCTTGGTTACTAAAAATTCCTTAGGCTGACCCTGTTGGTTTTCCATGGTGACTTTGGTGCCAATTTTGCGATATTCTTGGGGGACGTTTTCGATTTTATCAATAAAAACCAGCGCTTCATCTCTAGCGCCGTATAATTGATTAACATCAATGTTAATTTCAATGATATCACCTGCTTCACGACCTTCTAATTCAGCCAGCACCTTTTTGCCTAATACATCATTAGCACCGTGCACGTAGCCTACAGGATATTCAATACTAGAAAAAACACTGCCCGTTTTTTGATCGACGACTTTATAAATGAGCTCTACATATTTAGATTCTTGAATAAAATCAGCCATGATGATTTAAAAGATGGTTGCCCCAAAAATTTTAACCACGTTATCTTCGTAGCCTAATACCAAACGACCTAAATACTCCCCTTCTTTTTTCTTGTTTGTTTGCTTATATAAAACCGTGACATGCTGACCACGACGAATCATCCCCAAATACTCAGCACCCTTATTAAGGCCTTTAGTGAGTTCGCTACGGGCGAATTGTTTGCCCATTTCGATTTCATTGGCACCGCGTAAAAATTCTTCTGAAAAGTTGCGTGTAAAGGCACCATAATTAGAATTGTTGGAAAATTTCACCAAATCATCCCAAAAAGGATGTGCAATGGCTAAAATTTCTTCATCTGTTTTTTCAATAATATTCATTGATATATGCTCAGCGTTAGAGGGTTAAGTTGATTGTTTTATCTATTGTAAGTCTGTTGATACAAACCGACAATAGATAAAAAAGACCAATCTGCATTAGATTAGTCTTTTTATCAAAATAGAATAAATCTATTTGTACTTACTCATCGTTAACCAAATGGTAACAAGGCGCTTTAGACATAGTGTATTCACCTGTGGTACGATCACGGTGTGATACGGTCAATACATGCCAATTCTCATCATCAAGTTTCATTGCATCGCCTCGATAATAGTAACCAGGCCAGCGTGTTTCCTTGCGGAAGAAAGTGTGTTGGAAAACACATTCAGAAGTACGATGACGGTGCTTAAGCTCCCATGCACGCATTAACTGGTGAATATCTTCAGCACCTAACTTGTCTAAATCTTCTTCCATGATGGCCATTTTTTGCATGCCCATGTTAAGCAGTTTGTCGTTGGTCATATAAGACACGGTAACACCGCCACAATATTCGTCCATAATCTTCTGTAAACGCTGTAAACCAGGCATTGGCAGAATGTAACTTGGAGACACTGTACCTGCTACGATTTCGTTACGACCTACGCGGTAAGTTTCAAGTGGCTGGAAAATTTGCGCTTTACGATCAGCAATTTGCTTATCAGAAACCACAATACCTTCGCCTTTACCGTCGTCAAGATATTGACAAGCAGCCTTAGCCGCCAAGCGACCTTCGGTGAATGAACCTGATGAGAATGCGTGTGGCGTTCCACCAACGGCATCACCTGCACCAAACAAACCTTCTACAGAAGTCATACGGTTATAACCCCAGAAGTATTCTGGTGGTGATAAATCTTCAGGACCTGAACACCAAGCACCACAAGCAGTTGCATGTGAACCCATAACATACGGCTCAGAAGTGGTTAATTCAGGGTTGATGTACTTAGGATCAATATCTGTGGCAGCCCATAATACCGCTTGACCAACTGTCATACCCAGGAAGTTTTCCCATCCAACTTCTTCTAAATGAGGGTCTTGGAAGGCTTCCATGGTAACCATGTGAATTGGACCACGACCTGCATTCATTTCAGAAATGATGGCAGAAGTCCGTAAACAAGTTGGAATTGGACGCGCAGAAACGTGAGAGGCTTCGGTATTCAAATAACGCTTACCAACCATCTCTTCTAAGGCAGGGAACCAATTGGATTCATACTCTTCACCATAACCATTTTGAGTGTAAGTATGCAAATGTAGGAAATATGCGCCAACAGGGCCATAACCATCTTTAAATCGTGCCAATACGATACGATTTTCCATTTGTGTCATCTTCGCACCTGCTTCAATTAACAAGCCATACGCAGAACCAGAAGACCACGGCGCATACCATACACGACCTGCACCTTCACCGACTGAACGCGGTTTAAAGATATTAGAGGCACCACCAGCGCCCACAATAGTCGCCTTAGATTTAAATACATGATAATTACCTGTACGAACGTTAAAACCCACACAACCAGCAACGCGATTATCTTTGGCATCGTCCATTAATAAATGCGTCACCATAATACGGTTATAGACTTTATCAGCCTGTTTAGTAGCCGCTTCAGCAACGATAGGCTTGTAAGATTCGCCGTGAATCATAATTTGCCACTTGCCTTCACGCATATAAGCACCCTTGGCAAGCCCTTCGGCGTTTTCTCTCTTAGGGTCTTTCATTAATGGCAAACCCCACTCTTCAAACTTATGTACTGCAGAGTCAACGTGTCTGGCCATATCAAATAATAAATCTTCACGAACCATGCCCATTAAGTCAATACGCGCATAACGTACGTGATCTTCAGGATTGTTTTCGCCAAAACGCGTACCCATATAACAGTTAATGGCATAAAGACCTTGAGCTACAGCACCTGAACGGTTAATGTTTGCTTTTTCAGCAATGACAATTTTCTTATTACGACCCCAATATCTAGCCTCGTAAGCAGCACCTGTGCCACCTAATCCAGCACCGACAACAAGAATATCAATGTTGTCTTCTACAATAGTTTTACAATGACTCATGGTATTCGCCTCCGGCTTTTAATGATAGTTTGTTAGTTTTTAGCGTATGTAAACCGCCATCATCCATACGGATATACTTAGGTTCAAAGGCTAATAACTCAGAATCACGCATTTCAGCGGTTGGCTCGTCCAATTCTCTAAAGTCTTGGATTTTGGTGCCCCATGGCTGTGTGGTAATTGGTGACAAGAAATTCTTCACACGACCGTCACGGAATTTAACTCTCCAGGCGATGGTGCCTTTTTCTTCGTCGCGAATAGTACGTACACTATGGCCTAATGGCGCAAAGTCTGCGTAACCACGTACGTCAATTGCTTGGTGTGGACATGCTTTAACACATGAATAGCACTCCCAGCACATATTAGGTTCAATGTTATAAGCACGACGATATTTATCGTCAATGTGCATAATGTCAGATGGGCAGATATCGACACAATGTCCACAACCATCACAACGAGTCATATATACAAAAGTTGGCATAATATTTTCTCTCTTATTTTAATTAATTAATTTAGTAGTGCTTAGGCGCTTCGCGCTTAATACCCAGACCCATATTCATTGGCGCATCTTTAAGCAACTCCATAGAATGTCTGTTTTGCTGAAAATCATCGTCCGCAGCTGTTTTTCCACCAAATCTCGTTTCGTGGGGTAAATTCTCGTTGGTACCATTTGCCTTAATGATGCGCTTGTTGTAAGCGGCAGCAGGCTTGAAGAACATATGTGAGAATTTAGACCAGTAAACACCGCCAAATAATGACGCGGTTGAAAAAATCACCAGTGCAAACCAAATGCCTTGACCGCCACCATAGATAGACCAACCTAATGCTGATACTGATGTTGCCATTAATGATAATGAAAACATATCTTTTCTAAGGGTGATGCTTCTCCATGAAACGCCTTCAGCTTGACCGTCAACTTTAAATGAAAACCAAAACCAAAAAGTACCGATAAATAGCATAATTGCGCCTGTGTTCCAGACTTGGGCCAATGTTGCATCGGCTGCATTTTCACCGAAGATAATCATCGCTGTGGCAGCATTGAACAAAATAAACCCGTACATGGTTAAGATATGCACTAAACGACGAACAGGATTGGCAAATTCGCCCGCTGTTGCCACATCGGTTACAATGGTGCTAACAAGAATGCCGGCTTTATCGCCAGCACTAAGTTGGGTTAATCTGCCTTCTTCTCTGCCAACGGTGCAAACTGCATCGCCTGCTGCCAGATCTTGCTCTGCTTTAGCAGCGGCATTAAAGAAATACTTGGTACTGCCTTTGTGTATTAAATCGGCAATTGTCATAAGTATGACTAATGCAATCATTACAACGACATACGTCTGCATACTCTCATATCCGACAGTGCCCACTAACGTGGCAATCGGCGTGGTACTAAAATCGATCATAGTTTCATCCTCCTTTAAGGTTAATCAATTACTTTATAAATGACTAAGTTTTCACTTAGCGCCTCTTTAGTTTTCATCTCATCCAAAACACTTGCCTTGGATCAAAATCCAACTATTATACTTAGTTAAAAGTTTGGTTTCAATCAAAAACCTGTTATTTTCATAAGCAGATTTTTAACTGGTATTGGTATTATTTAGCTGAATGTCCGCTTAATTTAATTTCAACTTTGTCTTCTTCCTTGATGGTTGCATAATAATCTTGCAATACTTTGGCCACTTCTGGACGCGAAAACTCCTTAGGCAAATCTTCACCATCAGAAAGCATCTTACGAACTTTCGTACCCGACAATAAAACGCGGTCTTTAGGCTCATGCGGGCAAGTTTTTACCGAAGACATACCACCACACTCATGACACCAGAACGTCCAATCAATTTTAAGCGGCTGGGTGACTAAGGCATCCTCGGCAATTTCATCAAAGATATTATGCGCATCAAATGGACCATAATAATCATCAACACCAGCATGATCACGGCCTACAATCAGGTGCGAGCAGCCGTAATTTTGTCTGAATAATGCATGTAATAATGCCTCTCTAGGGCCAGCATAACGCATATCTAATGGGTAGCCAGATTGTAAAATGGTATTATCTACAAAATAATTTTCAATTAAGGTTGAAATAGCCTCGGAACGCACTTCAGCAGGAATATCACCTGCTTTAAGCCCGCCTAATACTGAATGAATCATCACTCCATCACAAATCTCTACTGCAATTTTAGCCAAGTATTCATGCGAACGATGCATCGGGTTGCGTGTTTGGAATGCGGCAACTGTTTTCCAACCTTTGTCGTCAAAATAAGCACGCGTTTCGGCTGGCGTCATGTATAAATCGCCGAATTTCTCAGGGAAACCACCATCTGATAATACTTTAATTGGTCCAGCAAGGTTGTATTTGCCTTGAGCCATCACCATCACCACACCTGGATGTGCCTCTTCAGTTGTTTTGAAGACTGATTCACATTCGTGATTTTTGTCAATCGTGTATTTTTCAGTGATGCTCATTGTGGCAAGAATATCGCCTGATTTACCACTAACAATTGCAATTTCATCACCTGCTTTAACTGCCTCATCCTCTGTTGAAAGAGTCACAGGAATAGGCCAAAACAAGCCATCAGCCATGGTCATATTATCACAAACACCTTGCCAATCCGCCTTACCCATAAAGCCAGTTAATGGGTTAAACCCACCAATGCCTAGCATAACAATATCCCCTTCTTCTCTGGAAGAACAGACAATTTTTGGCAGAGTTTCAGCGCGTGCTAATTCTGCTGTTAGCGCAGCGCCTGATAATGCTAGTGCATTCAGCGTGTCACTACCATGTGGTGGGACTAATCTTGACATAGTGCAATCCTATTTAGATTTTAAAAGTAAAAATTATACCCATTGTGTTTTTTTATCAAGCCTAGATATAGAGGTACTTTTTATATCCCTTATGATATATAAATCTAAAAAACAGGCGACAATAAAACTAACAATTTCACAGTTTAATATTAAATCGAACCTTCTGCGTATTGTCTTCTGATTGCTTGATAATGACTCTATCCTGCTTAATATCGTATTCCAATGTGTCGCCACTAAAAGAATCAGCACCTTGCGTTAATTGCGCCTTGCCACTTAGACGCATTATTTTTTTATCAATCAAATACACAATTTTTTTAGCAGTCGCTTTGATAAAATCAGGCTGATTGGGCTGATTTTGCTGATAATGTGCTCTGCGTTTTTTACGCCCTTCGACAATCACCTTGGTGAGCTTTGTTTGATGCGTAAATAATTGAATTTTCTCACCAGCCAAAATCAATGAACCCTGAACCATACTGGCATCACCTGTATAAGTGCTTTGCCCTTTTTGTTCCTCAATAACAACGGTCTGTGCCCTCACTTTAATCGGCTGTACTTTGGCTATCGACAAAACAGGCATTAGACAGATAATCAATAATAAAATTTTATTCATAACGCCCCACCACACCGCCACTCAATTTAATTATTTGTTGAACGGCATCATAATGCATCCTATTTGCCTGAATATCCGCTGCGCTAGATTGATAATGAATCTTCTCCTTGGTGTGATAAATTTCTGCACCTTTGCTGTGATTCAGTGTCAAATTTTTTGCACGAATTGTAGCGCCCGACTGTTGCAAAATTTTAACCCAACCTAATAATTGGGTTATATTGGTTTGCATATTCATATCAATGCCTTGTGCATCAATGCTATTATTAGCCGTTAGATAGGTTGTATGCTGATTAGAATAATAATGTTTTTGGTGATTAATCTGCTCCACATACAAATCCTTAGTCAAAAACTTTTTACCCTCGCCTTTATCTATGCTAGTGTCACCAAGCAATTTCAGCTTATTTGCTCTGCTTTTCATATACATACCCTGAGCAACAATTTTTGCGCCCTCGCCCAAATAGGTGACCTGTTGCTGACTACTCAACTCACCTGTATCGGTATCAACCAATAATTCCTGAGTCTGAATTTTATGCGTTATGCCATCACTAGAAGCAATATCCACCTTGTCCATAAATTTTAATTTACCATTGTCTAAATAATGGGCGCGTTTTGAACTGAGTGTGATTTTTTCTTGCCCTTGCTGATCAAACGTGGTCACTTTTGGGTCAATCAATAAGGTTGGTGCATTTTTAAACTGATAAAAATATTTTGCCTTGATGAACTGCACAAGCACCTGTTGCGCATTAAACGTTTGCAGGGCAAAATGTTCAATTTTTTCCACATAGTCCACTGCTTGATTAAGTATGTCGCTTTGAGTGGGTGCTGATAATTTTTCTGATGGTGTACTCTTAGACGCAGACGAAACACCTTTCATCAAAAGCCACATAGCGGCAATTATCACTATAATTAAAGCAATGATTGATAATTTACGTCTTAATTGAAAATTCATTATGTCAAACTTAATACAAAAAATAAAAGGTATTTACGCCATCACTCCCAATGAGCTGATTAATATTGCCCGCATTGAGGCAGTTATTATTCAGCATACAATCAGCGTGGTGCAATATCGGCATAAAATCAGCAATGCGCAAATAAAACTTGATGAAGCGCTGGCGTTACGTCAATTATGCACCCAGTATCATACTTTATTTATCATCAATGATGACATTAACCTAGCACTAAAATCCAATGCTGATGGCGTGCATCTTGGTCAATATGATTCGTGCGTTAAAACTGCTAGGGCGCAATTAGGCGCAAATGCGATTATCGGTGTTTCTTGCTACAACGACCCTGCCAAAGCAATACAAGCCGAATCACAAGGTGCAAATTATGTCGCGTTTGGTGCGTTATTTAACTCCACCACCAAGCCAGATGCACCCACTTGCACGCTTGATATTATCTCAACAGTAAGACAACAAATCAGCCTGCCCATTGTTGGCATTGGTGGCATCAACTTTAATAATCAGCAACAAGCTTTTGAGGCTGGTTGCGATGCAGTCGCTATGATTAATACCCTGTTTCAAACAAGCAAAAATACTATAAGCCATTGAAAAATAATCTTTTTTTTGCTATTTTTAATGGCTAAAC
>JAJRPY010000108.1 GCA_024280535.1 Gammaproteobacteria bacterium
CCTTTAGAGCAGATAAAGTGGTACTCACATCAGGGACTTTTTTGGGTGGCATTATCCATATCGGCAAAAAAAACTTCCAAGGTGGGCGTGCCGGCGATGCACCTTCAAACCCATTATCAGTCAAACTCAGGGCGTATGATTTAGGCGTTGGTCGCCTAAAAACAGGCACACCCCCTAGGTTAGACGGACGCACATTGGATTATTCTTTGATGCAAACACAGTCTGGTGACACGCCCTGCCCAAGTTTTTCATTTATGGGAAAATTATCCGACCACCCTCGGCAAATACCGTGCTTTATTACCCATACCAACGAGAAAACGCATGATTTCATTCGCGCTGGATTAAAGCATTCACCTATTTATTCAGGCAATATCGAAGGTATTGGCCCCAGATACTGCCCTTCGATTGAAGACAAAATAGTGCGATTTGAAGAGCGCCCTTCGCATCAAATTTTTGTCGAACCAGAAGGGCTAAGCACTAATGAAGTCTATCCAAATGGCGTGTCAACTTCGCTCCCTTACGAGGTGCAAGCCGATTTTATTCGCTCAATCAAGGGCTTTGAAAATGCACACATTGTGCGTCCAGGTTATGCCATTGAATATGATTTTTTTGATCCACGAGGCTTAAAACAAACACTGGAAGTTAAACGCATTGCCAATTTATATTTTGCCGGACAAATTAACGGCACAACAGGCTACGAAGAGGCTGCCGCTCAGGGCTTGCTTGCTGGAATAAACGCCGCCTGCGCCATACAGGAAAAACCCCCATGGTTGCCAAAACGCGATGAAAGTTATATCGGCGTAATGGTCGATGATTTGATCACCAAAGGCACCAACGAGCCTTATCGAATGTTTACCTCACGCGCCGAATATCGTTTGTTATTAAGAGAAGACAACGCCGACGAACGACTAACCCCCAAAGGCAGAGCATTAGGCTTGGTAGATGATGAGCGCTGGGCAGCATTTGAATCTAAATATGAGGCAATAACAGCAGAAAAGCAACGCCTAAACACCACTTGGATTCAAGCCGGAGATACGCAAGCTGGCGAGGTGCTAGGGCAGCAGCTAACCCATGAATATTCTCTATCAGCATTGTTAAAACGCCCCAAAGTAGATTATAAAATATTAAGCCAAATCGAGTCAGGACAGCCTTTTTTACAAGACCTTACTTTAATTGCTGCGGTAGAAAATCAAATCAAATATGCCGGCTACATCAAGCGCCAATTAGAAGAAATTGAAAAATATCGCAAAAATGAAAACACAATATTGCCAGAGACCATGGATTATAACGCCATCAAAGCCTTATCTGCCGAAGTACGCCAACAATTATCACAATACCGCCCGGCAACCATTGGCCAGGCCAGTCGCCTTCAAGGTATCACCCCTGCCTCCATCTCTATTTTATTGGTGTATTTAAAATCCCACCAAAAATCAAATGATTGAGGCATTGCTAACATCAGGCGCGCAAACCATGAATATCGAGCTGAATGCAACGCAACGCACTCAATTATTGCACTATCTCCAACTCATCATCAAATGGAATAAAACCTACAATCTCAGCGCCATTCGCACCATGGAGGCAGGCGTTAATAAGCATTTATTAGACAGCCTGTCTATTATCCCGTTTATCGACCAATCGCCGCTGCTCGATGTCGGCGCAGGTGCAGGATTACCGGGAATTGTAATCAGCATTATGAAACCAAAACTTGCTGTGAGCGTGCTGGACAGCGTCGGCAAAAAATGTCGATTTATGCAATTTGCCAAAACTCAGTTAGGGCTTAATAATTTATCCGTCGTCAATCAACGGGTGGAAACGTTCAAGGCACAGCCATGCTTTGGTCAAATCACCGCCAGAGCGTTCGCAGAAGTGGACAAAACATTAAAATTAACCCAACATTTATTATGCGATAATGGACACTATTTGTTGATGAAAGGCGCAAACGCCCAACAAGAGGCACTGCCAAAAGAGGCAACACACCATCAATTATGTGTGCCAAATGTGTCAGATCAACGATTTTTAATCAAAATAAGGAAAAAAATATGAAAAAAATAGTCTATCGATTGCTGGGTTTTTTATTTATTTTGGCACTTGCCATCACTTTTCTGGTCAATCCAATCGGAAAAAACTATGCGCAAAAATACGCACAAAATTTATTAAAAACACCGGTTAATATCAGCCAGTTTGATATTAGCCTTATAAACAAACGCCTCAATATTGATTTTATAGAAGTACAAAACCCACCGAATTTTAACGACAAAAACGCCTTATCTTTAGATCACTTCTCTTTAAAAATGGGCGATTTTGACGATAATTTGATTGTAATTGATCAATTATTTCTTGATAAATTAGTATTTACCTTGGAACAAAATGGCACCCATGTCAACCTAACAGAGTTGATAAAAAATTTAGAAAATTCAGAAGCCAAATCCACCACTTCCAATACCATTTCTAGCACCAACACAAGTAGTAAACGCATCAAAATAAACAAAATCAAGGTGCATAATATTAGCCTCAAAGTGGACACCAAATGGTTAAAAACCACACTCAAAGTCCCCAATATTTCAATCAGTAATTTTGCCGGCAATTCAGGCATCAGCATTGATAACATTGGCAAAGAAGTGAGCAAAGCAATTTTTCACCACCTGAAAAAAACATTAGAAAAAGAGGGTATCACAGCAGGCGAAAAAGCAATTGAAGCCACCTTGCGTCGAGAAATTGAACAAAAATTTGGCCTTGAAAGTGGTTTAAAAAACATTAAAAATCAATTTGACACAGATCAATTTAAAAACAAAGCCAAAGATTTGTTTAACAAAATAGGGCTTTAATAATATGAAAAAAATAGAAGCAATTGATTTATTTTGTGGTGTGGGCGGTCTAACGTATGGCTTACAACAAACAGGTATAAAGGTACTTGCTGGTTTGGATAATGATAAATCGTGTCAATATCCGTATGAAAAAAATAATGATGTTGATTTTATCTGTGAAGACGTGGCTGAATACAACTTTGAGACTATGAAGGATATGTACTCTAAAGGCAGTATTAAGGTTTTGGCGGGTTGTGCACCTTGTCAAACATTCTCATCCCACACTTTTAAAGTTAAAAATAAAGAAAAAGACGTCAGATGGAATATGATTAGCCACTTCTTACGCGGCATTGAAGCGATAGAGCCAGATATTATTTCTATGGAAAATGTGCGAGGGATAGTTAAAACCCAAGTATTTTCTGATTTTGTCAAGCAAGTAAAGGAACAAG
>JAJRPY010000109.1 GCA_024280535.1 Gammaproteobacteria bacterium
GTCAAAGAATTACGCAGTATTGGTATTCAGCCTGATATGTTGATTTGTCGTTCGGAATACCCATTGCCAGAGGCAGAGCGTGCCAAAATTGCTTTGTTTACCAATGTGCCAGCAGATTCGGTGTTTACGTCGCTGGATGTGGATACGATTTATAAAGTACCAAGGGCGCTCCACGATCAGGGCTTGGATGATATTGTCGTGCAAAAACTTTCATTAGATTGTCGCCCAACTGATTTGAGTGAATGGGATGATGTTGTTGAAAAGCTTAAGTCGCCCATCTCTAGCGTTGATATTGCCATGGTGGGCAAGTATATTGATTTGACAGAGGCGTATAAATCGTTATCAGAGGCGTTATTGCACGCTGGTTTGCATACGGCTACTCAGGTTAATATCCATTATTTTGATTCTGAAGAAATTGAAAAAAACGGAACAGATTGTTTGAGTGAGATGAGTGCAATATTAGTACCAGGCGGGTTTGGCAATCGCGGTGTTGAGGGGAAAATTGCCACGGTGCAATATGCGCGTGAAAACAAGGTACCTTATTTGGGTATTTGTTTGGGTATGCAAGTGGCAGTGATTGAATATGCGCGCCATGTAGCAGGAATGGTTGATGCTAATAGTACTGAATTTAATCCAAATACCACGCATCCTGTGGTGGCATTAATCACCGAATGGCAAGATGAAGAGGGCGCTATGCAAACTCGAGATACCGATTCTAATTTGGGAGGAACGATGCGTCTTGGTGGTCAGGCGTGCGTCTTGACTGAGGGTTCGCTGGCCAAAGAAGTGTATGGCGAGTCTGTTATTACTGAGCGCCATCGCCATCGTTATGAGGTCAATAAAACTTTAATTCAGCAGATTGAAAAAGCAGGATTGACGGTTTCTGGACAATCGATTGATGGCAGTTTGGTTGAAATGGTTGAGGTTAGCAATCATCCGTGGTTTGTTGCCTGCCAATTTCATCCAGAATTTACCTCTACGCCGCGTGACGGACACCCTTTGTTTGAGAGTTTTGTCAAAGCCGCCAACAAAGCCCACAATTTAATTTTATCCTCGTAGAGTAAATATTGTGATATTGTTTAGTCGGGCTTTGGATGCTTGGGCTACGGATGATTTTGCTCAAGTTTTTAAACAGGACTTTAACGCACTAAGTCTGACAGAATTGCCTTTAATAGGCTGCTGCACGCATAGTGGCTTGATTGATGAAGACAGTATTGAAGTGATTATTCTTTCTAAATTCGCAACAGTAGATGCCATTCATTTAAAAGAGACCTTTGCATAAATATGAATAATCATCAAAAATCCACTTTTCAGTCACTGGCAATTTTTTAAACCCCACCTTAGTCCTCCCGGAGGATTGCTGTGTAGCGCTGACCCTGCTAGGGTTGGGTTTAAGAAATTGCCAATTGAACAAAAATTGAATTTTGCTAATCATCCCTATTTATGCAAAGGTCTCTAAAAGCAGCTGTGTTTTTTTGTAAAATGTTGTCGGCTTGCACTTGTAGTGATGATCCTGCTCAGGCAATAACCTTTGAAAATGCTTATTGTGAAGTGTTGACGGTAATTAATCAGGCTAATGCACAAGTGATGCTTACTTGCGCTTTTTGCGCTTCTTAATAAATTGCATTAGACGACGTTTTTTAGTTACTTGACGTGCATTAAGTTCATTTTTATTGTCTTTAAATGGATTTTCACCACTTTTATAATCACATCTCAAAGGCGTATTGGTTAATTTGAGCGCATTAATAAAAAAATTCTTTAAGTAGCGATCATAGGCGTTGGGCACATTTTGAAGATGGTTGCCATGAAAGGTCAGCGTGGGAGGAAAAACATCAGTCTGGTTGACGTATTTAATTTTTAAGCGCCGACCTTTGACAGGGGGTGGCTGATGGCCGTGGTTGGCTGATTCTAGGATTTTATTCAAAGTTGAGGTTGAATGTTGTGTGCCGGCGTTGGTATAAGCACTCACAATAGGTGCAAATAATTTACCAACACCAGAGCCGTGCAAGGCAGAAATATAATGCACGCTGGCATAGTTAACAAAAGAAAGTTTGACCGTCAATTTGCGTTTGACTTCTGATTTTTGATACTCATCCAAACCATCCCATTTGTTAATAACAATCAGCAGGGCGCGACCTTTATCGGCAATCATACCCAGCAGTGTTGCGTCTTGTTCGGTTACGCCTTCGTGGGCATCTAATACCAAAATAACAACATGAGCGCGATCAAGTGCGTCAATGGCTTTAATAATTGAGAAAATTTCAATTTTTTCATGGGTTGAGCGCTTGCGCCGAATGCCGGCGGTATCGATTAGCGTATATTGTTGTCCTTCTCGTTCAAAGGGGATGTAAATACTATCACGTGTGGTGCCTGGCATATCAATTGCCAGCACGCGTTGTTCACCAAGAATACGATTGATTAAGGTGGATTTGCCCACATTAGGCCTGCCTAAAACGGCAACTGCAATACCTTCAATTTGCTCCTCCTCTTCTTCGTTGACTGCCAATTGAGGGAGTAGAGGGAGTGTGTGTTCGATTAAATCAGCAATACCTTGACCATGTTCAGCAGAAATTAATGCCGGCTCACCTAAACCCAATTCATAAAATTCTGCAGCCAGTGATTGATCCAACCCCTCTGCCTTGTTACAAACAAGAATAATCTGCTTTTTTAAGCGTCTAAGGCGTAAGGCAATGTCTAAATCAAGACCAATAACACCGTCTCGACTGCTCACAATAAAATAGATAATATCGGATTCTTCCAGAGCGCTTAATACTTGCCCTTCAATGCCACTATCAACCAGATTATCTTCGTTGGTTAAGCCACCTGTGTCAATAATAGTGACATAAGTATCGGTATCTTCATCAAGCAAAATTTCAGCATATTGGCGGTCACGTGTCAGCCCCTCAAAATCAGAGACCAATGCTTGACGAGCGCCAACCAGCCGATTAAATAAGGTGGATTTACCAACATTCGGGCGTCCAACCAGTGAGATTGTGGCTAAGCCCATAATGGTGTTAAATTAGTTCAACTCGGCAAGTTTAATGCCGATTAAATTTTGTAATTTTGAATCTTTGGAGATTTGTGATAAGGCAAGTTGGTAATATTTTTTGGCTTCGACAAGGTTATTATCAGCAACGTAAATGTCTCCTTTTAATTGATTGTATAAACCGATAAATTCATTTGCAGAGGCATTGTCAAGGGTGGCAATTGCCTCAGAAAATTTGCTCATTTCTAATTGTATGCTGGCAGTTCTCATAGCAGCGACGCTAGCAATTAAGGAGTTATCATCATGTAATAGGGTTGATAAATGTTGCAAAGCCAATTCATAATTTTTCTGTTTTACGGCAATTTTTGCCTGTACTAATATTTCTTCTGGCATATAGCCACTATCTGCATGGTCGGCGCTTAATTGCTCAAAGGCGACAGGAGTGCTGTCTAAGTAGAGTGTTCTGGCTTCGACGGATTGTCGGTATTGGTATGTTTTGTAAGCGCCCAAGCCCCAAATGCCACCTAAACCAAGGCTAATGCCTATAATCACTTGTAGTCCGTTTTCCTTCAGCCAATTTTTAATTTGTTGGGCTTGCTCGTCTTCGGTTTTTCCAATTTCAATAAAGTTTTTCATATTTGTTCCTTAAAAAATTTAATTGCCTCATTAAGGCTAAAAGCTTGTTGCGTAGTTTGATATTTTAATGGTTTAATACTCACTTGGTTGTTATTTAATTCTTCTTCGCCAAGAATTAATGCAAAATCAGCCTGAGCCTTATCTGCTTTTTTAAATTGGCTTTTGAAACTAGCCATACTGATGTCATTATAGATGATAAAGTTTGGTAATGCTTGATGAAGTGCTGAGGCAATTTGCATGGATTTAAGCTGTGCCTCATGACCAAGTGCCAC
>JAJRPY010000110.1 GCA_024280535.1 Gammaproteobacteria bacterium
ATGACACGCATTTTAATTTTATGTAGTTGCCTAATCAGCACCTATACCTTAGGTGGATTTTTCAATTTCGACACCGACACCCCTATCCCTACAATGGGTGTGGCTGGTAGCAGTGGCGAACAGACAACAACACTTGAAAAGGCACGTTCAAGTATTCTAGCACATCAATCACAATTAAACCTAGACAACAACGAGACACTATCATTTCAAACCACCAGTACCGATAGATTTGGCAATCAGCATTTGCGTTTTAATGTTGCTTATCAGGGGATTGAAGTAGAAAAAACACAACTTATTGTGCATTTTGACCAAGCCACAGTGCGTAATATTAGTGGCTATCAGCAGTTATTATCAGCATCACTTAAAAACAAGATTGATGCGCATCTTAAACAAGGCAAAACACAATTAAGCGCTGATGAAGTATTAGCCTTTATTAACCCAAAACAACATAAAGTGCTGTCTAACAAACCACTGATTGTAGCAGACAAGCCTTATGTTATTTGGCAGGTACGGTTGCTGGTGAATGGCTTGCCGACTGTTTATCGTATTAGCGATAGCACTTCGCCGATTGTATTGTCAACTACTTTGGATATTAAATACTAATGAAAATTTTGCAATATTTTGTGTTATTGGGTGTGTTGCTGCTGTCTGCTTGTGGTGATAAGGCTATAGATAACACCAAAACTGGCTATTTTAGAGACAGTGCCGTTAAAGGCTTAAACTATAAAACCCTTACACAACAAGGCATAACCGATGAACTCGGTGGCTATCGATACCAAGCAGGAGAAATAATTACTTTCTCTTTGGGTAGTTTGGTTTTAGGCAGTGCCACGGCAAGTGCAGCGCTTTATCCTCACAATATCGCCAAAAATTATGAAGACAGTATTCGCATTGCGCAATTATTGCAAACTTTGGATAGTGACAATAACGCTGATAATGGTATTGATGTAACAGGTCAATTTACAGGCACTGATACCGCATTACCTGAGCATTTAACCCAAGATTATATTAATAATAACGCAAAAAACGGACAAACCTTAGTCACTCGAGAAGCAGCACAAACACACTTAGCACAAACGCGCGCTAAATACCAGATTAACAATGCGCCAGCAACCATTCATATTAAAGGCGACGTTGTCCAAGATACACTATTAACCACCCACATTAGCGATATAGGTGGAGTACCAAGCAATGGCATTACTTATCAATGGTATATTAATAACACAATCATTGACGGGGCAAATAGCAGCAGGTTGATGCTCACTCAAAATCAGGCAGGCAAACGCATTAAAGTTCGAGCGCTGTTTACTGATTTAATGGGTGCAACGGAAACTCCTGAAAGTGACCCAATAACAATCAAAAGTATGATGATTGGCTATTTTAAAGGCAGTGCCGTTAAAGGACTAAACTATACCACCAACACCCAAAATGGCATAACAGACACATCAGGAAAATATCAATACATCCCAGGAGAACACATTAAGTTTTACCTAGGTGACCTATATTTAGGACAATCCCTAGCCACCAAAGTATTGTACCCGAGTGATATTGCCAATAGTACGCGAACAATGATTAAAATTGCCCAATTGCTACAAACCCTAGATGCAGACAGCAACCCAAGCAATGGCATTGATGTGTCTCGATTTTCAGCCAGCACTAGGCGCAACTATCTACCCGATGCCGACCTATCCCAGCAGGATCATATTAACAAATTTGATTCAAGTAAAACACTGGTCAGCAAAACAGATGCTGAGAATTTTTTAATCAATGCCATTGCCAATGATAGGAATACCGATGGCTACATAGGAATTGCAGGTAACGCACAAAACAATTACGATTTTTATTTCTCTTCAGCAGGCGTACGAGAATTTGAAATAGCCACACTGGCTTGCGCTCAAGTTGGTTGCTGTACGGCAAGTATCATCAATAAACATAATGCTATCATCGATCAAAACAGGGTTATTCGTCTTAACACATCACAACAAGCTGGACAATCCGTCACTCTTGTAATCCAACCTCTAGATTTAGATTCGCAAACTTGTTATTACAAACCCCCCATTGCCAGCGATATTGAGCCTATTGCCAACGTTAAAAAAACCATCTCAGCACAGGGTGATGGCAATAGTCACCCCACATTAGATGTGGTAAAAGTAAATCAACACTATTATTTACAAGATAACAGTCGTGATGCAACGATCACAACCCTTAAATCAATTGGCTTAAGCTCACCAAAATACACTGAGCACACCGCCACAATGGCAAAAAATCTTGACAAAGATGGCGTTGATGCGCATGCCAATTCAATCAAAACTTATGATTATCTAAAAAATGTGTTAGGTATAAATAGTTACGATAATAATAATGGCCCTTTATCAGCCACCACTAATTTTTTAATCCCTCGCTCGCTTTCTAGCCCTGGCCCACCTCCAGGCTCACGATATAATGCTTTTTATTCGGGTGGCGGTATTTATTACACGCCAGCCAAGCCAAGCCAAGGTTATGACAAAAGCCTCTCCTCAATTGTCAATGTTGCCGCTCATGAATGGGGACATGCGGTTACTAATAAGGCTTCTAACTTAGTTTATGAACGAGAGTCAGGCGCCATGAATGAGGCATTTTCAGATTGGCTTGGCATTTCTATAGAACAGCATTATTCAACTGGGACAAAAAGTTGGCTGATAGGGTTCCCAGACAAACCATTTAGATCAATGTCACACCCATCATCCTTGGGCAAACGGTATGCAGCAACCAGCAATTACAAAATTCTTAAAAATGGTCAGGTTCACACACCTGATACTAACGAAGTAATACCTTACCCAGATACCTACAAAGGCGAGAATTGGCTGGTAACTGACACGGCCAACTGCCCTAAACCTAATGCCAATACCAATGATTCTTGCGGCGTGCATTTTAATAGCTCCGTTGCCAATAAAATGTTTTACTTATTATCAGTCGGTGGCACGCATAATAGCATTACTGTCACAGGCATAGGTATTGATAACGCCATGAAAATCGCCCTAGATGCAAACAGAACGAAATGGACTTCATCAACCACCTTTCATAACGCCAAAACGGGTATGATTGATGTTAGCAAAAACTATGGTCAAACTGATACTGGAGTCAATATGCAACAACAGGTAAGATTAGCCTGGGAGGCAGTTAATGTGCTTGATTCAAACAGATAATTTTTTTAATGACTCTCAACCAATATGATAGTCCACTTAACTGTTTCAAATTGTCCATAATCCCAATAATTATCAAACAAACATAAGGTATAATTCTTTTCTAATACTTTTTAAAAAAAATCAATTATGACACGCATTTTAATTTTATGTAGTTGCCTAATCAGCACCTATACCTTAGGTGGATTTTTCAATTTCGACACCGACACCCCTATCCCTACAATGGGTGTGGCTGGTAGCAGTGGCGAACAGACAACAACACTTGAAAAG
>JAJRPY010000111.1 GCA_024280535.1 Gammaproteobacteria bacterium
CACACACGCGGTATTGCTGGATCAGGCTTGCGCCCATTGTCCAATATTCCCCACTGCTGCCTCCCGTAGGAGTCTGGGCCGTGTCTCAGTCCCAGTGTGGCTGATCATCCTCTCAGACCAGCTAAAGATCGTCGCCTTGGTGAGCTTTTACCTCACCAACAAGCTAATCTTACGCAGGCTCATCTGATAGCGAAAGCATATAAATAGAGGCCTCCTTTACTACGTATAGATTATGCGGTATTAATCCGAATTTCTCCGGGCTATCCCCCACTATCAGGCAGATTCCTACGCGTTACTCACCCGTCCGCCACTCGACGCCTACTAGCAAGCTAGTATCGTTTCCGTTCGACTTGCATGTGTTAAGCATACCGCCAGCGTTCAATCTGAGCCAGGATCAAACTCTTCAGTTTAATTCTAACTATTTAGAACATTGGCAACATTTATAAATAAATGCGCTTTGCGTTCAATTTTTTTAAAAGCTGATTTTGCTTTTGTTTTGTCGGAACAATCACAAATAAATGCAATTGTTTCGTGTGCACTGCACAATTTTTATTGTACGAGTGCCCACACAAGTTGTTTGATATATTGTTAAAGAGCTACTGCTAAAAAGTAAATTCTTAATGCAGTAAAAAGAAAATGATTATACCGTGTTGAACTAACTTGTCAACCCTTATTTTCATTTTATTTTACAAAAAAGAATTTTCACTGTTTTGGTGCAGTAAAAGAATGGAATTATACTAAGATTTTTTAAAAGGTCAAGTGTTATTTGATTAATTTTTCATATTAATTAATCAAGGCGCTAATTTTTCCTTTGAAACCGCGCTATTAAGCCATTTATCAGCTTGATCAATATCAACAATTTGCTGCTTTTGATCAATCATTTCCATGTCATTATCATTCCAGCCCTTAATACCCATCTTTAATGAGCGTACGTTTTTAAACCCCATTAATTGCATAGTTTGTGCCGCAAGCACGCTTCTGTTACCAGAACGACAAATAAGCACAATAGCTTGGTCTCTCGCTGCGGCTAATGTTGGCACGGTGTCATCGTAATTCCACACGCAAGCACCTTCTAGCACACCTCTAGGCACATGCAATGAATTGCGTATATGCATCATCTCAAATTCATTTTGTTCACGAATATCTAATAAAATCAGATCAGGCTCTTGCTGAATTGCTGCCTCTAAATCCCAAGGAAATATTTCCGCTACCGACTCTAATGCCGACTCTACTAATATTTGATAATCATCCATAAATTTACCTTTGCGTTCTGCCCGATTACTTGCAATAACCTTTTTCCGTGACCATAACTGCCACCTCAACCCTAGAAGAAAGGGATAATTTTTTAAGAATGGATTTTACATGCAACTTAACAGTACCATCTGAAATACCCAGCTTTCTGGCAATAATTTTGTTGCTATGTCCACCTGATATTTGACAAGCCACTTCTTTTTCGCGATTGGTCAATAATTCAAACGAAGGCTCGCCATCAGTCAACTCATTTCTTAATGCTTTAGCCAATATATGGGTCATATCTTGTGCCACAACAATCGTGCCTTTAACGGTTTCATTTAAGGCATCAACCAATTCATCGGGGTCCATATCTTTCAATAAATATCCTTGTGCGCCATATTTAAGACAATCCCGCAAGTCTGCTTCTTCGGTGCTGGTTGTCAACATCACTACTGGAGTGGTGATTTTTCGTTGCTTGATAATTTTCAGTACCTCAATACCCGACATTTGCGGCATACGCAAATCCAGAAGAATAATATCTACCGCAATGGATTCGATTTCTTCCAAACCTTGTTCAGGCGATGAAGCAGCACTAGCAGCAATACTTTTAGACTCTAATAATGCAATAAGTCCATTTCTAAACAACGCATGGTCATCAATAATATATATTTTCATTTTCTTCTATTTGGAAAAATTCACCGTAATACGCGTGCCTTCATCCGTTTCAGACTCCACTTCAATTTCTGCGCCCACTCTACGAGCGCGTTCTCTCATAATATTCATACCAATATTATTCCCCATTATCTCACTGGTATTTTGATCTTTTACAAAGCCAATCCCATCATCCTCGATTAATAGCTGAGGATAAGGCTTGGCGGTTAATAAAATTCTAACATTGCGGGCTTTGGCATGCTTGCGAATATTGGATAACGCTTCTTGAGTAATGCGCATAATTTGCATCTCAACTTCTGGGTCAACCTTAAATTTGCCCTCCACTTGTAAATAAGTGGCAATACCTTCTTCCGATTTAAAACGATTGACCAAATTTTCTAACGATACTTTGATGCCTTTAGGGTCTAACGGCACACGAAAATTACACATCAGTTCGCGCAATTCTTGATTGGCTTGGCTGATATTGGTTTGTAATAATTCAACTTGATGATAGGCATCCAGCTGCTTGGCTTGCTTTAAAGAGTTGCCTAAAACGCTCACTTGCAATTTCAAACTATAAATGGTTTGCGCCAAAGAATCGTGAATTTCTTGAGATAAAAATAAGCGCTCCTGAGACAATTCCATACGCTTGGTTTGCTCATCTAATGCCGATTTATCCAAGGCAATGGCAATATTTTCAGCAATAGATTCCAGTAAGGCGCGTTCATCATAAGCCAAAGACGGCTCTTGATCAAAAAACAGATTAAAAATCCCCAACGTTTTACCGTGATGGCGTAATGGAATAAAAATAGTACCCACATCAGCTTTTTTTTGCGACTGCTTACCCACACATTTTGCACAACTGTGTACGCTAAATTGCACACCCGCTTTTTCAGCCATTGCCACTTCACCACAAAAACAATCACTGCTGAGAATGTGATACACCAACCCTTGTTCGTCAATCACCCCTCGTTGTGCCACTAAATACAACTCACCATCATCAGCCAAACTTCTAGCAGCCCCCGAACTGGCACCCGTCATATTAATAAACATAGTCAAAAAATGCTCAAATAACTCCTGCGTTGAGTGTAATTGATTTAATTTAGATGAGACACTATATAGCGTTTCCAACGAAGTAGATTTCTGGCTCAAACGCTGAATTTGCTTTTTGAGTATCCTCTCCATATCATCATACAAATGCTGGTTTTCATCAATCAAATGATTAATCGCGCTAGCAACGGGCTGAAACGTGGTTTCTTGTGTCTCATCCAAACGCACAGCTTGATTGATTTTAAACCCAGTCACCCACTGCTGTAAATCTGAAAAAGGCACCAAAAAATCTTTACGAATGGATAAATACAATCCAAAATAAATAATCAAAATCACCGCAACCAATACAATATCCGCCATATTTTTAGTGCTAATTGCCAACATAAGCTCACTTGCCAATAGCGGAGATAGCAGCACTGTTACCACAAAATATACATAAAATTTAGTCTTAATATTCATCATTTACCAATACAAAAAGCGGAAAATATTTCACCCAATAAATCATCTGACGAAAATTCACCGGTAATACTGCCCATCAACTGCCCGCCACGGCGTAAATCTTCAGCCATTAACTCAATCGCACCGCCCTCCAACTGCAACAAGGCGTTGTTAATACTATCCAGCGACCCCTCAAGCGCTATAATATGGCGTTTTCTAGCCAACACCACGCCTTCAGCAGCACTATCAAGGCCAGCAATATCGGCTAATTCTTGCCTGAGCAAATCAACTCCTTGCCCTGCCTTTGCACACATCGACAATTGCACACAATCACCCGCCTTACTTTTTGCAACCGACTCGCCCGTTAAATCAATTTTATTTTTAATCAATACCAACTGCTTATAAGCAACCCCTTCAGGCAACAAGGAAAAATCAGGCTTCTTGTCCTTTGCATCATACATCAGCAGCACCACATCTGCGCTTGAGATTGCCTCTTTAGCCCTTTTAATGCCTTCTTTTTCGACCACGTCCTCGCTCTCATGCAAACCGGCAGTATCCATTATATTAAGCGGCATACCATTAATATGTATGGTTTCGCGCAATACATCTCTTGTCGTGCCAGCAATATCAGTCACAATAGCACTAGAACGCTGCGTCAACGCATTTAACAAGGAAGATTTTCCCGCATTGGGCTTACCAGCAATGGCAATAGCCAACCCCTCGCGTAAAATAGCGCCCTGTGTTGCCGAGTGCAAAATTTGCTCAATTTCACGCTTAATTGCCTGGGCTTTTGCCTTAACCTGATTCGATTGCAAAAAATCAATCTCTTCATCAGAAAAATCAATAGTTGCCTCTACAAAAATACGTAACTCAATAATTGATCTGGTCAACGCATTAACTTGTTCGGAAAAAACCCCTGATAACGACCTTAGTGCGGAACGTGAGGCTTGTTTGGAGCTGGCATCAATAATATCTGCGACCGCTTCAGCCTGAACCAAATCCATCTTGCCATTTAAAAACGCCCGCTTTGAAAATTCACCTGGTGCGGCAGCATGCGCCCCCAAGGCAATTGATGATTCCAACAAAGCACGCATCACACTAATGCCACCATGGCCTTGAAATTCCAACACATCCTCGCCAGTAAATGAATTAGGTGCTGGAAAAAACAAGGCAATACCCCGATCAATTTCTATTTTATGTTGGTCAAAAAATGACCCATAATGCGCATAACGCGGTTTCGGCACAAAGCCCAACATACGCTCAGCAATGGCTCGACTCAGCGCCCCCGAAACACGCACCACGCCAATCCCTCCCTTGCCCACACTACTGGCCAATGCACAAATGGTTGTTTCGGTATGATTCATCTGCTAAACCTGCTTAAAATATTGCGCTAAATATTGATCAAAACTCATACTATCAGCGGCTTCAATCGCTCGTTGAGCCTGACATGACTTTTGTGTCAAGCCATCTAAATAATCAAAATGCACTTGATTAATCTCACTAGATAAAAATTCTCGTCGATAGTGCTTGGCAAAGGTATTAATATCGTCAAAAAACCCTTGATTTTTATTCTGCATTCTGCTTAATGCTTGGGCAGAAGGGGTTAATGCCGGATTGTCAAAGCGTCGAACAATATCAGCCACCTCTTGTTGATAAACCTCGCCAAACAAGCCTGCACACAATTGTAATTCTGCTGTCAATGTTACCCCTAATTCAGCAATAGAATATTCAGCCGATTGATGTCTTAACCTTAGTCCAGGTTTGCGCCCTTGATGCGCTACCAACTGATCATTATGATCAATCTCACGCTGTTCATCTGCTGAAATAGCAGGCGACTCTTGCAACAAACAAAACAACAAAAACACCTCTAAAAAATGAATTTGCGCCTCATCCAGCCCCATCGGCAATGACGGATTCACATCCAAAGACCTTAATTCAATATAAGCAACCCCACCATTCATCAGGCTATCTAATGGCTTTTGATTTGGTTTGACAATGGGTTTAGGGCGTACAGAAGCATAATATTCATTCTCAATTTGCAAAATATTGGTGTTTAATTGCTGATACTCTCCCTTTTTTTGAATGCCGATTTTTTCATAGTCACGACAATTTTTTGACATACCCGCTTTAAGCGCATGCACATACTGACTCAACGAATTATAATTGGCCTTAACCCCAACCTCATCTTCACGCAAATTTTGATAACCAATATCCCCCATACGCAGTGATGTGGCATACGGCTCATACAAAGTAGAATCGTTAAACGCCACCAAAGAGTGCTGATGATAGCCCTTCAAAAATGACCGACACACCGCAGGCGAGGCGCCAAATAAATACGGAATAATCCAGCCATAACGCACCACATTACGGGTCAATGCCATATAGGCTTCATCTGTATTTTGCTCCGTGGCAGTCAATTGACAGACTTTCTCAATAAACGCTTGAGCAAACGAATAATTAAAATGAATCCCAGCAATAGCCTGCATCACACTACCATAACGATTTGCCAAACCCTGACGGTAAACAGTTTTCATCTTGCCTTGATTGCTGCTGCCGTATTGAGCAATAGGGATAAAAGTCTCACCACGAATAACGCAAGGCATACTGGCTGGCCAAAAATTCTGATCCTTAGGCAAATGGTAATACAAATAATGCTGCGTATCATGCAAAAAATCCAGTGCCAATGTTGCATTCGACAAAGGCGGGGTGACTAGCTCAAGTAACGATTCTGAAAAATCCGTGGTAATATTTGGATGTGTCAATGCACACCCTAGCGCTTTAGGGTGTGGTGCTTGCGATAAGCCGCCTTTCCGAGAAATACGCAAGCCCTCTTTTTCAATCCCCATTAAATTACCCGAAAGTAATTGCGCATGGGGTCGAAGTTGTTGAATTTTTTGCTCTATATTCAAAGGAATTACGAATTAAAATAAGGCTTATTTTACCCGTCACTGAACAAAATGAAGACAATCAAAGCCGTTGTTGGGGTTTTACGCAACAAAACACTGCAAATTCTTATTGCCAAACGCCAACAACATCAGTTTATGGGCGGGTTCTGGGAATTACCAGGCGGAAAAGTTGAGCCTGCAGAATCTGACCAAGACGCCATTATTAGAGAATTAAACGAAGAATTGGGCGTTATCGTTACCGACTTATCTTTGCATCAAACCATGACGCATAAATACCACGACCGAATTATCAAACTGAGTATTTACAACATTAACCACTATCAAAATCAACCCCAAGGACTAGAAGGTCAAGACATAGCTTGGTGTGCCATTCAGCAATTAACTCATTACCCGTTACTACCCACCATGAAAGCGTTTATCGATTCAATCACCTTGCCCAATCAATATTGGATTACCCCATCATCCGACCCTCAAAGCGCCTCTTGGATGACCACATTTGACGAAAAAATATCACAAGGCATCAGCCTCATCCAACTTCGTAGCAAAACTCCGCTAAATAGTCTATTTATCGAACAACTTAACCACAAATGCAAGCAACATAACGTCAAGTTACTACTCAATACCCTAGACAAAAATTTTAATGAGTCTTATTGTGCTGGCTGGCATCTGACTACTGACGAACTGCTCAGGCTCAATAACCGACCTTGCGCAGATAATAAACTATTAGGCGCTTCAACGCATAATTTAACAGAGGCGCTAAAGGCTCAGGCAATGGGCGCAAATTTTGTGGTTATTTCACCCGTTCAAGCCACGCCAACTCATCCAACTGCCACGCCAATAGGCTACTCAACTGCCCAACAAGTGGTGAATACACTAAATATCCCAGTATATTTTCTCGGTGGTATGGGGCTTGATACCTTAGACAAAACGCTGGCCTTGGGCGCCCAAGGTATTGCCGGCGTGCGGGCTTTTTAAATCTAAGCCCTAGCCAGCGTCAACACATCACAAGACTGGACACCCGCTTTACGCACCACTTTTGCCAACTCACTCATACTCGACCCTGTGGTCATCACATCATCAACCAACAATACTTTTTGATAATTCATAGCGCGCGCACTAAACGCATCTTTTATTTCGAGTTGACGCTCTGCCAAATTTAGCCTAGAAAGTGCACGCGTCGCCTTAATACGCCTAACACTTTGTTGATCAATCACAATATTTGATTTTTTTGCCACCACTCTTAACAACTCATCAGTTTGATTATATCCCCTTTTGCGGATTCGATTTCGTGCCAGTGGCAAGGGAATAATAGCATCATACTCTCCAAACTCAGCAACAATATTTTGGTACTTTTCTTGTAATTTATGGGCAAAAAAATCCCCAATACACAACCGGTTATTAAACTTAAATTGCTTAATAAGCATAGCACACGAGCCATCATATTGATACAAAGTATAAGCACTAGAAAAATTAGGCGCCTGCGTCAAACATTCACCGCAAAAATGTAAGTCATTATGAAGTTGCGTAGCACAAGAACGGCACCGATGATGAATAATATTCAAACTAGCTTCACACTCAGCGCACACACAAAATACCGACTGCTCGGTGCAAAGCACACAAGACTGTTTAGGGATAAAAGCCGCTAGCCTCGCGTAAATATCCATGTGGCCTCATCCGACAAATCCTCTCTAAACTGATAACCTTCCGTCACAAACGCTTTTAACGACTCAGGATGCGTAATGCGATGTTTAATCATATAATTCACCATCAAACCTCTGGCACGTTTGGCATAAATACCAATAATTTTGTACTGCTCGCCCTTCCATTCTTTAAACACAATATGGATGATTTTGGCGTTCAGTGATTGCTGTTTAATACCTTTAAAATACTCATTCGAAGCAAGATTAATAATCACCTCAGGCTCGTCCTGATTCAAAATATTGGCAATTTTATCCCCCCAAAATTCATATAAATTTTTACCCCGAGCATTGTGCAAACGAATCCCCATTTCCAAGCGATACGGTGCGATTAAATCTAGCGGACGCACCACCCCATACAAGCCCGACAACATCCGTAAATGCGCTTGGGCAAATACCAAATCCTTCTTTGACAAATTAGGCGCGTCAATGCCGTTATACACATCACCCTTAAAGGCTAATAGCGCCTGCTTGGCATTGTCAAGCGTAAAAGGCGTGGCAAATGCTTGAAAGCGATTAAAATTGAGCTCGGCAAGTTTGTCACTCACTGACATCAGTTTGGCAATGTCCGCCGGGGATTTTTGCCTCATTATGTCAATTAATTCAGCCGACTCTGCTAATTGACGAGGCAGGGTGTGATCAGCAATATCCGCTGTTGAAAAGTCTTGTGTTTTTGAAGGAGAAATAACCGCTAGCATCGTATTTTTTTAATTAATAGCTTGGAAAATAAATCAATATTCTACCTGATTAATTAACCAAAATACACGCTGACATCAAAGATAAAACAAATCATTTTAGGAAGACCTTTGCATAAATATGAATAATTAGCAAAGGTCTCTTAGGATATAATTAATAGAATTTTTTGATTTAAATTTTGTCGCGATTAACTATGCAAAACTCAGTATTACACTTACCCAAGGCGCACGGTCTTTATTCACCAAACCATGAAAAGGAGAACTGTGGGGTTGGCTTTATTGCCCACGTCAAGGCCAAATCTTCCCATCAAATCACCCTTGATGCCTTAGAAATGCTCACCAGAATGGATCATCGCGGTGGCTGTGGCTGCGAGACAAATACCGGTGATGGTGCTGGCATTTTAACCAATATCCCGCACCATTTTTTTGCCGCTGAAATTAAACGCCACTTTAATATCAATGTAACCAAAGGCGATTATGCCGTGGGCAACATATTTTTGCCACAAGACGAAACACAACGCCGACATTGCATGGCACTATTAGAAAAAGCCACCACTGACGAGGGACAAACTTTGATTGGCTGGAGAGATGTACCCATCGACTCAGTTAAAGCCAACGTTGGCGCTATTGCCAAACAATCTCAGCCTGTTATTAAACAAATTATTATCACCAAAGCCAGCAACATTGACAATAAAGCCTTTGAACGCGCCTTATTTGTCATTCGAAAATACGCCTCAAATCTCATTCGCACAGATAATTCCCTATCACAGGCATTATTATTTTATGTATGTAGCCTATCAACCACGACCATCATCTACAAAGGTATGTTAATGGGATCGCAAGTACTTGATTTTTATTCAGATTTGTCCAATCCTGACTACATCACTTATTTGGCCATGGTGCATTCAAGATTCTCAACCAACACCTTCCCTTCCTGGGATCGGGCTCAGCCTTGTCGCTATATGTCCCACAATGGCGAAATTAATACACGCCAAGGAAACTACAATTGGATGCGCGCTCGAGAAGGCAGCCTAAAAAGCCCACTATTCCCAAACAATTTAGCCAAAACACTGCCCGTGATTGAAACCGAAGTCTCTGATTCAGGCAGTTTTGACAACGTCTTAGAATTTTTAATGATGAATGGTCGCACTCTTCATGAGGCCGTGCTGATGATGGTGCCCGAAGCTTGGCAAAACGACAGCAATATGAGTGATGCCAAAAAAGCATTTTATGAATATTTTTCAAATGTGATGGAGCCTTGGGATGGCCCTGCCTCTATTGCCTTTACAGATGGCCATTATATCGGTGCGGTGCTAGATCGCAACGGCTTACGCCCATCACGCTATTATTTAACCCATGACGATCGCGTCATTATGGCATCAGAAGTCGGCGTGGTCGATATTGCCACAGACAACATTAAAACCAAGGGTCGCCTGCGTCCGGGGAAAATGTTTTTAGTGGATTTCGACCAAGGAAAATTGGTTGATGATGACACCATCAAAGCCGAATTATCCGCCCAACACCCCTACCAAACATGGCTAACTGACCAGCAAATTTATTTATCTGACTTACAAAGCGACCACAAAACACACGGACTGCAAGCAGACACTTTATTACCTCGCCTTAAAGCATTTGGCTACAGCACCGAAACCTTGCAATTTATGCTATTGCCACTGGTCAATGAATTACGCGACCCAGTTGGCTCCATGGGCAACGATTCTGCACTGGCGTGTTTATCCGACCAATCGCGCATTATTTACGATTACTTTAAACAACTGTTTGCTCAAGTCACCAATCCTGCGATTGATTCAATTCGGGAAGAAGTGGTCATGTCCTTGCGCTGCTCAATTGGCCCAGAAGGCAACTTATTAAATAATCAGGCTGACAATGCACATCGTCTAGTCATTGATCATCCAATTTTAACCAATGCTGAAACCACGGCACTTAAGCATTGCCATCATCGTGGCTGGCGTACCAAAACCATCGACATCACCTATGACCTGAATGATCAGCACAAAATATCTGATTTAGTAGACGCTATTTGCACTCAAGGCTCACAAGCCATCAAAGATGGATATAGTCTAATCATTCTATCTGATCGAAACATCACTGATAATCGCGTTGCCATTTCCAGCCTGCTTGCCTCAGCAGCACTGCACCGCTCTTTAGTAGCCAACTCTGAACGAACTCGAGTAGGTATTATCATTGAAACTGGCGAGGCGCGAGAAGTGCATCATTTCTGCTTATTAACTGGCTTTGGCGCGGATGCCATTAATCC
>JAJRPY010000112.1 GCA_024280535.1 Gammaproteobacteria bacterium
AGTCGATATTCTGGATGGTGAATTTCCAACCCATCCCGACCTATTTTAACCTCGCCAAAACACTGGATTAATTCACCTCGAGTAAATTGTTGTTGCTGATATTGATTGAAGTGAAAAAACCGAAGGAGTAGCGTTTGATGACGTTTATCCGACAAATGACACAATAATTAGCGCGGCTTGGTATTGAGTGTTTCAGTGCGATCAATACGCAACTCTAGCAAAACTTCACTGCCAACTCGTACCTGATTGAGTGCGGCAAACTGGGTTTTATTCTGATAGCGACTAGGCAGATGAAACAACAAATGTTCCAAATTATAAATCCCCATCGCATTGAGTTTTTCTTGCGCTTTTGGGCCTAGTCCGTTGAGTGCAATAATTGGATCAGATAAATCATGCATAGTTAAAAGCGTTGATTAACTATTATCGCAGTCTTGACTTACCACCATAATGCCATCCATTTCCACTTGAGCACCTTTGGGCAATGCTTTCACACCAACTGCAGCGCGTGCAGGGTAGGGCTGGGCAAAATATTGTGCCATAATCTCATTGACTATCGGAAAATGACTCAAATCGGTTAGGAAAATATTCAGTTTAACTATATCGTTTAAGCTACCTGTAGAAGCATTACAAACGGCCGTTAAATTTTTAAAAACTTGGTGGATTTGAGCGCTAATATCGCCTTCAACCATCTCCATAGTGTCAGGAATGAGCGGGATTTGACCCGAGAGATAAATTGTCAATCCACCAGCCACCCCCACAGCCTGTGAATAGGTGCCAATTGCCTGCGGGGCTTGCTGGGTTGAAATAATGTGTTTTTGCATAATATTTTTTTATCAAGCTAAATGTTTAGGGGTTAATAATACCTGATTTAAGCACTATTTCAATAAGTTAATCAGCGTGTTGATGAACAAACTATCCGCAGTTAAGAATAGTCATTAAGAGACCTTTGCATAAATAGGGATAATTAGCAAAATTCAATTTTTGTTCAATGGGTGATTTTATTAAACCTAATCCTAGCAGGTCAGCGTTACACAGCAATCCTCTGGGAGGACTAAGGTAGGGTTTAATCTTGTTAAATAAAAAGCAGAAAAAATGCAAAACTACCCCTAACTATTTGACTAAGTTAATGTTAATGGAGTTGGTTTGTTGGTTTTTTTGTAGGTTGAAAATTGAGGCTTTTTTAAGTGAATTATTTTTTTAAACATTAATCCGATTATTTCGGAGTGATAATAAATAAGTGGGTTATAATCGTTTGTTTTATTATTTAAAGGGTTATAAGATGACTGATTGGCTAGCACACTGGAAAGAGGGAGATATATTTTGGCATGAAAATCAACCAAACCCAATGTTGGTTAAATTTGTTGATTGCTTGAAATTGAGTGCCGGTGACTGTGTATTTGTGCCGTTATGTGGCAAAAGTATTGATATGCTGTATTTTTTAGAAAAAGGCGTTAAAGTGCTGGGCGTTGAATTGAGCGAACTGGCCGCTGAGCAGTTTTTTGTAGAAAGCAAGTTGGCGTTTACGGTTAAAAAAAGCAACAAATTCACCATTTTTTCTGCAAAAAATATTGATATTTATTGTGGTGATTATTTTGATTTAGAAACCCAAGCTTTATCTCAGGTAAGCGCAGTGTACGATAGAGGTTCTTTGATTGCCCTACCTGCCGATTTAAGAGTGCAATATGCACAACATTTGGACACCATCATACCCAGCGGTTGCCAAATGTTATTACTCACTGTAAATTACCCACAAGCACAAATGGACGGCCCGCCTTTTGCCGTCAATCAAGCCGAAGTGGTGCAATTGTTAAAACATTTTGAATGCCAGCAATTGCACTGTTTTAATGACGTTAAAAACGATTCATTGTTTAAGGATGCAAACCTAGATTTTTTGGAAAAAGCGGCTTATTGTTTGCATAAAACCAACGGGTAAGATAAAAAAAGAATGAAAGTTGGTTTTTTGGCAAAATTTATGCCTGATATAGGGCTTTTATCAAGAGTGTAATTTTAATAAACTAGAAGTGATAGCAATGAGCTATAGAATGACGTTACACCTATAGAATTCAACCAGGAAAGAATAAGTTGTAAACACATCTTATGCAGAAATATGGACAGTTTGCAAATTAAAGATATTGTTGAATCAGGCGACACAAAAACATGCCATTCAAATGCTCATGATAAGATTTTTTCTGATTTCATAGGTTTGAAGTCAGGCATTGTATATAAATTAGCCAGTCCTGGCAAAACTAAGACAAAGTTTAAGTCTCTCGTTGTTCTAAATGAAAATATACACTTCAGAGGCTAGTATGCAACAATTAACCGATCTTAAGGCAATTCTCCATTCTAAGCGTGCCAATATTTATTACCTAGATAAATGCCGAGTGATGCAAAAAGATGGGCGCGTTTTGTATCTAACCGAAGCCCAAGACAACAAAAACAAACAATACTGGAATATCCCCATTGCTAACACCACCTGTATTTTACTCGGCGGCGGCACTTCAATCACCCAAGCAGCCATGAGAATGCTGGCGCAAGCAGGTGTTTTGGTTGGTTTTAGCGGTAGCGGCGGCACGCCATTACTCATGGCAACGCAAATTGAATGGCTAACACCACAAAGCGAATACCGCCCCACCGAATATGTGCAAGCATGGATGGGTTTTTGGTTTGATGAAGCCAAGCGCCTACATTTTGCCAAAACCCTTCAAACCAAACGCATTGATTTTTTAAACGTAATATGGAGCAAGGACAAAGATTTGCAAATCGAAGGTATCACCCCTAATGCCAAATTGCTAGATGATTTTAAGCAAAAAATCACCAACGCCCAAAGTGTCAACAAACTGCTAACGGATGAAATGTTGCTTACCAAAGCGCTTTACAGGCAAGCTGCTACTGCCACCAAAACCAGCAAATTTACCCGCCAACACGACAGCGCCGATTTGGCCAATGATTTTTTGAATCACGGCAATTATTTGGCGTATGGTCTAGCAGCTACCACACTTTGGGTACTTGGCATTCCCCATGGTTTTGCCCTAATGCACGGCAAAACTCGCCGCGGCGCTTTGGTGTTTGATATTGCCGATTTAATCAAAGATACGTTGATTTTGCCTTGGGCATTCATTTGTGCCAAGGAAAGAATGAGCGAACAAGAATTTCGCCAACAATGCTTGCAAAATTTCACCAAGCACAAAGCACTGGATTTTATGTTCGAAACCGTAAAAACCATTTGTGCTGAGGCAAATAAGATGACTGATGATAGCACTACAGTTTGAGAGTTTTTAATAATGCAAAAAAAACGCCTATCTAAGATAAGCGTCGACCAAGCGCATTTAAGTTTGCTTGGGGTAGTAATTTAATTATACTATGAGATCTTTGCATAAATAGGAATGATTAACAAAATTCAATTTTTGTTCAATTGGTGATTTTCTTAAACCCAGCCCTAGCAGGGTCAGCGCTACACAGCAATCCTCTGGGAGGACTAAGGCAGGGTTTAAAAA
>JAJRPY010000113.1 GCA_024280535.1 Gammaproteobacteria bacterium
CATATTCGAGCAGGTTCTTACGCGAGTCATAGTTCATACCTTCCACTTTACGCTGTGCATTTTCAATCGCACGATTAACCATTTTATGCTCAATTGCCTCGCCTTGTTCCATGCCCAATTTTTTCATCATGGCAGCCATTTTTTCGCTGGCAAAAATGCGCATTAAATTGTCTTCTAACGACAAATAAAAACGTGTCGAACCAATATCACCCTGACGACCTGAACGACCACGCAATTGATTGTCAACACGACGCGATTCATTGCGCTCAGTGCCGACAATATGCAAGCCACCTACGTCAATGACCTTGTTATGTTCAATTATCCAATCTTGCTTTTGTTGCTCGGTAGCGCCATCAGCCAGCTTGCCACCGAGTACAATATCCGTGCCTCGACCGGCCATATTGGTGGCAATGGTAATCGCGCCCATGGCACCAGCATTAGCAATAATAATGGCTTCTCTTTCGTGTTGTTTGGCGTTTAACACCTCGTGTTTAATATTTTTATTGCTCAGTAAACTTGAAATGGCCTCGGAATTTTCAATACTGCTGGTACCCACTAACACTGGCTGACCAGTCTTTTGACAGGCTTCTATGTCATTGGCAATGGCTTCTAATTTTTCTTCTAATGTCAAATAAATTTGATCTGTCTTATCATCACGTTTAGAGACTTGATTGGGTGGCACAACAATTGTTTCTAAGCCGTAAATATCTTGAAATTCAACCGCTTCGGTATCTGCCGTACCAGTCATACCCGATAATTTTTTATACAATCTAAAATAATTTTGGAACGTAATAGAGGCTAATGTTTGATTTTCTTTCTTGATGCTGACATTTTCCTTGGCCTCAATGGCTTGGTGCAACCCCTCACTCCAACGACGACCTGGCATGGTTCTGCCAGTAAACTCATCAACAATCACCACTTCATCGCCCTCCACAATATAATGGTCGTCCTTATGAAATAACATATGCGCTTTGAGGGCAGAATTAATATGTTGCATTAACAGGATATTGCCTGCATCATATAGACTTGCGCCCGCTGGCAAGGCGCCTGCATCAATCAACAAATCCTCCGCCTTGGCATGTCCGTCATCGGTTAAAAATACTTGCTTGTGCTTTTCATCAATGGTGTAATCACCTGCAATTTCTACCACAACCTCTTTGCCTTCACCGCTTTCTGTTTGCTGGGTAAAGTTTGGAATCATCTGGTTAATAGCTTTGTAAATTTCAGCATAATCTGCCGCAGGGCCGGAAATAATCAGCGGCGTTCTGGCTTCATCAATTAGAATGGAATCGACCTCATCCACAATCGCAAAATTCAATGTTTTTTGTACTTTTTGCTCCAGCGTAAAAGCCATATTATCACGCAAATAATCAAAGCCCAATTCGTTATTAGTGGCATATACCACATCACAGGCATAGGCTGCTTGCTTTTCTTCTGGCGGTCGATTGGAGACAATAATACCCACACTCAAGCCAAGAAATTCAAACACTTTGCCCATCCACTGGGCATCACGCTCGGCTAAATAATCATTCACCGTGACAATATGCACACCTTTACCGCTTAGTGCATTTAAATACGCAGGCAATGTTGCCACCAAGGTTTTGCCTTCGCCCGTACCCATCTCAGCAATATTGCCGTCGTTTAATGCAATGCCACCAATTAACTGAACATCGTGGTGCCTCAAGCCTAATACTCTAACACTAGCCTCACGCATCACGGCAAATGCCTCAATCAATAGCGAATCAAGCGATTCTCCAGCTTGGTATCGGTCTTTAAATTCTTCGGTTTTGGCACGCAATTGTTCGTCCGTTAATGGCTGAATGTCTGACTCCAGCCTAGTAATGCTATCGGCAGTCAGCCATATTTTTTTAATAAGGCGATCATTCCTAGAACCGACAATTTTAGATAGAACTTGATTTATAATATTCATAATTAAAAAATATAAAGAATTGTTTTGATATAAACAATCTATTTTCTCACAGATAAACCCGACTTTGCATTAAATGTGTTCGCATAAACCAACTGACAATTTAACCCATTTTTCAACCCGAGGATCGCTTGGTCAATTGATGGCACGGGCAAAAATCTACAATCAAATCAATACACAATTACAACCACAACTGCCTGATACGCTTAAAAATTTAGAACTTTGCCTAATCAAAGACGAGGTGGCCACTCTAATAACCAGCAATTCAGCAACTGCCTTTAGAGCCAAACAGCAAATAAATGAACTACTCGCGTTATTACAAGGCATTAACTCAAATCAATCAATCAATCATATTAAAATAAAGGTTTATACCGATAAATAATGTGGCAAGTCTAAAATTGTCCATTATACATCGCTAATATTAGCGTATAATTATTAGATTTTTAAATTTAGATTAATTTATCACTATCAAAATAAAGGACTGTAATCTTATGTCAGAACAAACAATAGACTTAAAGAAAAGGCGCTTTTTAACAGGTGCTACTAGCGTTGTAGGTGCGATTGGCGTTGGTTTTGTATTGGTGCCATTTTTGTCATCTTGGATGCCATCAGCACGAGCAAAAGCGGCTGGTGCGCCTGTTGATGTAGATATTTCTAAATTAGAAGAGGGTCAATTGGTGATAAATATGTGGCGTAAAAAACCCATTTGGATTTTCAAACGCGACAAAACAGTATTGGACAATTTACCCACATTAAACGACAGCCTAACTGATCCTGACAATACAGTTGAAAAACAACAGCCCGCCTATGCCAAAAATCTATATCGCTCAATCAATCCAGAAATTGCTGTTATTACTGGAATTTGCACCCATCTTGGTTGCTCGCCTACCTACCGACCTGAAATTGGCGCAGCTGATTTAGGCGGTGATACTTGGAAAGGGGGGTTTTACTGCCCGTGTCATGGCTCTAAATTTGATTTGTCTGGTCGTGTTTACAAAGGCGTACCAGCACCTATTAACTTAGAAATTCCGCCTTATCATTTTGTCACCGATTCACTCATTAGAATTGGCGTTGATCCAGCAGCAGCCACCTCATAGGAGCGTAGAATTATGGACAATAATAAAAATTGGATTAATCAACGCTTCCCACTAACCAAAGTTTGGAATGAGCATTTAGCCGAATATTACACTCCTAGAAACTTTAACTTTTGGTACTTTTTTGGCTCTTTAGCCATGCTGGTACTGGTCATTCAAATTGTCACAGGCATCTTTTTGGCCATGCACTACAAGCCTGACGCAGCATTGGCATTTGCCTCAATAGAATACATTATGCGTGATGTTGACTGGGGCTGGCTAATTCGCTATATTCACTCAACGGGTGCCTCTGCATTTTTCATCGTCATTTACCTGCATATGTATCGAGGGCTGTTATATGGCTCTTACAAAGCACCACGTGAGTTGATTTGGATTATTGGTATGGTTTTATACATTGCACTAATGGCTGAAGCCTTTATGGGATACGTATTGCCATGGGGGCAAATGTCCTATTGGGGGGCTAAGGTGATTATCAATCTATTTGGCTCGATTCCATTTGGCTTTGGCGAGTTAATTGTGGAATTTATTCTAGGGGATTACGCAGTAGATGACCCAACTCTTAACCGCTTTTTTTCATTACACGTGATTGCCATTCCACTGATTTTGGTTATTTTGGTCTTTATTCATATTGTTGCCCTTCATACAGTTGGTTCAAACAATCCAGATGGGGTTGAAATTAAGAAAAATAAAGATAAAAATGGCATTCCTAAAGATGGCATCCCATTTCACCCTTACTACAGTGTCAAAGATATTATGGGGGTTGTGGTATTTTTAATGATTTTTAGCTCAATTGTATTCTTCGCACCTGCATTAAATGGCTATTTCTTAGAGGCACCAAATTTTGTGGAAGCAAACCCACTGGTAACACCAACTCACATTGCGCCCTTATGGTACTTAACGCCGTTTTATACCGTATTAAGAGCTGTACCACCCCTGTTTGACTCCCAACTACCTGGGGTTCTAGCTATGTTTGCAGCACTGTTAATTTTGATTGCATTACCTTGGTTAGATCGCTCTAAGGTGAAATCTATTAGATACCGCTCATGGCCTTATAAGGTGGCTTTAGGCATCTTTGTGGTTACCTTTGTTATACTGGGTTGGCTGGGTATGCAAGCGGTCACGCCGTTATATAGCCTATTAGCTCAAATATTTACCGTTATTTACTTTGCATTCTTTATCCTCATGCCTTGGTTTACCTCAATCGGTAAAACCAAACCAGTGCCTGAAAGAACGACGGAGCATTAATATGAACACACGATTAAACACAACATTATCAGCCATGGCTGCCTTGCTTATTTCTTTTAATGTCGGCGCGTCAGGCACCGATATTCACTTAGAAGCTGCCAACACGGATATTACTGATCAAGCCTCTTTACAACGGGGCGCTACATCCTTTATGAATAACTGCTCAGGCTGTCATTCAATTGAATTTATGCGCTACAATCGGATTGCCAAGGACTTAAATATTAGCAAAGAAGACATGCTTAATAACTTAATGTTTAATTCAGAGAAAATAGGCAGCCCAATTGTTTCCTCCATGCCAGAAAAAGGCCCAAAGGATTGGTTTGGCAACATGCCACCCGATTTATCCCTAACAGGCAGAGCTCGTGGCACCGATTGGATTTATACCTATCTTAAAAGTTTTTATGCTGATGACACTCGCCCTTATGGGGTCAACAATCACGTCTTAAAAAATGCGGCTATGCCGGATATTTTGTGGCAGTCAAAGCGTGACAAATCAGCAGAGGCGTTTGACCAAGAAGTTCGAGATATTACCAACTTCCTGGACTACGTCTCCGAGCCCGCTCAGTTAATTAGATACCGTATTGGCGTTAATGTCCTAGGCTTTTTATTCGTATTATTTATTTTGTCTTATTTGCTTAAACAAGCCTATTGGCAAGATGTCAAATATGGCAAATGGCGTGCGAAAGACTAATTAATTGCTAATATTAAACACGTAGAAACACCACAGTACTCTTTAAACAGGGATGCTATTTTTTTCATTTTAAAGAGGTAAGTTATTATGTTAATCAAACCCAATCCATCATCGACAACTTTATATTCTTCTCCACATGAAATTGAGTCTCATGTTATTCGCTTTATCATGGCTGAAAAACATATTGAAAAAGAGATTTTTAACCTTAAAGTGGACGAAATACCAGAGGAAATTTTAGAATTAAACCCTTGTCAATCATTACCCACCTTGTTTGACCGTGGCATTGTTTTATATGATTTATCAGTGATTATGGAATATCTTGATGAACGCTTTCCATTCCCACCTTTATTACCTGTTGACCCGATTGAAAAATCCGAAAAAAGATTAATGATTTTTAGATTTACACGCGCTGCTGGCTGCTGGTTTGAGCTGGTTCATACCATAGAAACAGGCAACAAAAAAGCTGCCAATGCTGCCAGAAAAATACTGCAAAATAATTTAATTGAATTGGTACCTTTGTTTGCCTACAAACCATTTTTTAAAAGTGACGATATGACCATCGTAGATGCCTGTCTTGCAGCATTATTATGGCGCATCAAAAAACTTGAGATAACCCTAGGTGCACCTGGAAAAGCCGTAACTGACTATGGCAAGCGGTTATTTGCAAGAGATTCATTCAAAGAATCCTTAACCGACTGCGAAAGAGAATATAACTAACCTATATGCCCGCTGTTACTCCCTATCTCATCAGGGCTTATCATCAATGGATGGAAGACTCAGGGCTGAGTGCTCATATTTTGGTTGATTGCACAAACACACAGGTAATTGCACCCAAGCAATTTATCCAAAATGACCGCATGGTTTTAAATATTGCCAGCGTTGCCACACAATCACTGGTGCTTGATAATACCCATATTGGCTTTAAGGCTCGGTTTTCTGGGCAGTCAATTGAGGTTTACATTCCGACTGATGCGGTCATGGGTATTTATGCAGGTGAAAATGGCGAGGGTATGTTTTTTGAGGCTGAAAAACACGCAAAAAAGGCTGATAAAAAACCACCGCTAACCCTATTGGACTAAAAACTTACGCCAATATTTGAACCATTTTTTGTGCGAATAAATCAAGTGAATTTTTATGACAAACCACCACTTTACAAGCACCATAACGCCTAATGGTATTTGCATTATCCAATGTGTTTTGTTTAATTTGATTTAACACCACACAAGCAATTTCTAATTGATATTGCTCAGCCACTTTAATCACCAACAAGGCCTGATTAACCGCACCCAACTCATCTTTAACCACCAACACCAAGGGCAACTTCAGAGCAGCAGCCAGATCAATATTCAACGTGTTTAAGCCCATTGGAGAAAGCAACCCGCCCGCCCCCTCAACCACAACATAATCATCAGTTTGACAAGCATCCACCAATTCTGCCAAATCAAGCATACTGCCCGATGCCGCACTTGCACTCTCGCCACTACAACATTGGGTAAATCGATGGCGACAAATACTTATGCTATCATCTGCTGCATTACTTACCTGTTGTAATGCAATAGCGTCTTTAGCGATTAATTGCCCATTAACAAGACTACAATCACTCTCAACAGGCTTTCTAACACCCACCACTCTAGTCTTTGATAATAATTGAATCAAACGTTCGGCAATAAACGTTTTACCAACATCTGTGCCACTGCCACTTATAAACAAACCTTTCATAGAGGCTCATTTTAACAGTAAAAATGTATAATACCGACTATGCATAATAACTTAAAAACTCAATTTTGCGGCTTAGACTTAGATTCGCCAATCGTTTTGCTGTCTGGCTGTGTCGGCTTTGGCGAGGAATACACTCGAATTGAGGGCTTTTCCAATACTGATGTAGGCGCTATTTGCTTAAAAGGCACAACCTTAGAGCCCAGATTGGGCAACCAACCCAGTCGCGTTACCGAAACGCCACAAGGTATGATTAACGCCATCGGCCTACAAAATCCAGGTGCCGATAGCGTGATTAACGATATCCTGCCACATTTAGACAAACAAGAAACCCGCTTTATTATCAATATTTCAGGCGCTTGCGTAGAAGAATACGGCGAAATAGCCAAGCGTTTTGATGACACCGATATTGATGCCATTGAAATTAACATCTCTTGTCCAAACGTTAAGGAGGGCGGTGTTGCATTCGGCAACGATCCAGAAATGTCTTATCGGGTCGTTGATATTTGCCGAAAAAATACCAGCAAACCCCTAATCACAAAACTCTCTCCCAATCAAACAAACATTGCCCTAAGCGCGCAACGATGTATTGATGGTGGTACTGATGGCTTAGCAGTCATTAATACATTAATGGGAATGTCCATCAATACCGCAACACGCACGCCCGTTATCGGCAATAATCAAGGTGGTTTATCTGGTCCTGCGATTAAGCCAGTAGCACTGTTAAAAGTGCATCAAGTCTATCAAGTCAGCAAGCACTACAATGTACCTATTATCGGTCAAGGTGGCATCCTCAATGCCAACGATGCACTTGAATTTATCATAGCTGGCGCTGCTACCGTTGGCATAGGCACGGCTTTGTTTTATGACCCGCTTGTTTGTCCAAAAATTAACCAAGGCATTAGCCAATATCTCATTGAACATCAACTCAACAGTATTGATGAATTGGTTGGCACATTGCAACTTAATTCAGCCGTTTCACAATGCACTACCAACAATCAAAAAATATGAACTCAGACTACAATGCACTTGACATAGAGCGCCAAGCACAACAATACTGGAAAACCCACAAATCATTTGAAGTGGTTGAAGATCCCAGCAAAGAAAAATATTACTGCCTCAGTATGTTCCCGTATCCATCCGGCCGATTACACATGGGTCATGTGCGCAATTATTCGATCGGTGATGTCATTTCAAGATTTCAAAAAATGCAGGGTAAGAATGTCTTACAACCCATTGGTTGGGATGCGTTTGGATTGCCTGCGGAAAATGCTGCGTTAAAAAACAACGTTGCGCCCGCAAAATGGACTTATGAAAATATCAATTATATGCGTGAACAATTATCTCAGCTGGGTTTTGGCTATGACTGGTCTCGCGAAATTGCCACTTGTCATGCAAAATACTACCAATGGGAACAGTGGTTATTTGTTAAATTATTTAAAAAGGGCTTGGTTTACAAAAAAAATGCAGTGGTCAATTGGGATCCAGTAGATCAAACCGTATTGGCCAATGAACAAGTAATTGATGGTCGCGGTTGGCGTTCTAATGCACTAATTGAGAAAAGAGAAATTCCTCAATGGTTTATGCGCATTACTGATTATGCAGATGAATTGCTGGATTCTTTAGATGCTTTGGATGGCTGGCCCGATGCGGTTAAAACCATGCAAAAGAATTGGATTGGAAAATCTATCGGCCTTGAAATAAGCTTTACTCGAGACAACAGCGCCCCTCTAACCGTCTATACAACGCGCCCTGATACGCTAATGGGAGTTACCTATTTGGCAATTGCCAGCGAACACCCTCTGGCCATAGAAGCGGCTACTAATAATACGGACATACAAGCCTTTATTAACGATTGTAAAACCATGCAAACGGCTGAAGCAGCCATGGAAACCATGGAAAAAAAGGGTATTAACTCAGGTTTAACTTGCCTCCATCCGATTACCGGTCAGGCAGTGCAAATTTGGATTGCCAATTTTGTGCTAATGGGCTATGGCACGGGTGCGGTGATGAGTGTCCCTGCACATGATCAGCGTGATTACGAATTTGCACAGAAATACGCCATTCCAATGCTTGAAGTAATTAAACCCATCAATGCCGAACATGACATCACCCAAGGTGCCTTTACCCAAAAAGGCATTTTATGCAATTCTGGCGAGTTTGATGGGCTGAATTTTGACGATGCTTTTGACGCCATTGCACAAAAACTGCGTGCTGTTAATTTGGGCAACAAACAAACCAACTATCGTTTGCGCGACTGGGGTATTTCTAGACAGCGCTATTGGGGTTGTCCAATTCCAATTATTCATTGTAAAGCATGTGGCCCTGTAGGCGTTCCCGAGGCGGATTTACCCGTTATTCTGCCAGAAAATGTGAATTTTGATGGTATCGGCTCGCCAATTAAAAAAATGCCAGAATTTTATCAAACCACTTGTCCGACCTGTGGCGCTGAAGCACGGCGTGAAACAGATACTTTCGATACTTTTTTTGAGTCTTCCTGGTATTTTGCAAGACATGCTTGTGTTGATAATACCGAATCAATGCTTGATGAACGTGCGGATTACTGGCTTGAAGTTGATCAATATATTGGTGGCATTGAGCATGCCATTCTACATTTACTATATGCACGATTTTTTAGTAAATTATTACGTGACGAAGGCCTAATCAAGCACGACGAGCCGTTTAAAAATCTACTTACCCAAGGTATGGTGCTAAAAGATGGCGCCAAAATGAGCAAATCCAAGGGCAATACCGTTGACCCTGCTGAGATGATTCAACAATATGGCGCGGATACTGTTCGCCTATTTATCTTATTTGCAGCACCGCCTACGCAAGATCTTGAATGGAGCGACTCTGGTTTAGAAGGTTCATACCGATTTATCAACAAGGTATATCGCCTAATAGCAAACTATTTAACAGACGCCAGCACACACGATACCCCAAGTTTAGACACCACCATATTAAACAAAGAGCAGCAGCAAATACGCCAAAAAACTCATCAAGCCCTATCAAAAATCACCGATGATATTAACCGTAGGCACGCCTTTAATACTGCCATTGCCACACTAATGGCACTAACCAATACCTTAGGTAAGTTCCAGCAAACGCAGGCTCAATCAATGGCTGTTCGCTTAGAATCCATTGATATTATCCTACGAGCATTAAGCCCAATCACACCGCATTTATGCCATTATTTATGGCAG
>JAJRPY010000114.1 GCA_024280535.1 Gammaproteobacteria bacterium
CCACCACGAACATTAAAAATCGCCTTTAAACGCATAAATCTAGGGCTGGTCACCCGCGCCAATTCAGTTAAAATTTCATTAGTCACCGCTTCATGAAAAGCACCCTTATCACGAAATGACCAAATATACATTTTTAAGGATTTAAGCTCAACGCAAGCTTGATCGGCGATATACTCTAACTGCAATGTGGCAAAATCGGGCTGCCCAGTTTTAGGGCATAAGCAGGTAAATTCTGGCATATCGATTTGAATAACAAAATCACGCTCGGGATTAGGATTTTCAAACACTTCAAGTGTTTGACTAGGTGACAAAGACATAGTTGCTTTCAGATAAAAAATAATACATATTTTACACGCCTATAGACAAAGTTGAAATAGCGATATTAAAAAGCTTTGCCAATTTGGCGATTAAATTTGCCATGGCGATAAGCATAAAAAACAACCAACAGCGTTAAGATTAACAAATGCACCGACCACAAGCCAACCATAGGCGATAATTCACCCCGTTCTAGGCTAGATTTAGCCACTAATAATGTATTGTTATACACAATAAACAACAGCACACCAACAAGTACGCCCAAATTCTTGCCGCCACGGGGTGACGCCTTGCCCAGTAAAATACCAAAAATTGACAAAATTAACACGCTGATTGGCTGAGCAAAACGCCATTGCCACTCGGCAATTTCTTTGTTATCATGTGAGAATAAAATATCCCATGTTGGTTTTGACTCAAGTTTTGTCACCCTATCGACTTTATTTGGCTTGCTGCCATCGATAATCTGCAAATCATATTGATTAAACTTTAGGATTTTTTTATTTTGATCGGAAGAAAAATTGTCATATCGAACCCCGTCTTTTAAGCGAAGATACACGCCTTGATTACTGGCATTGGTATATTTTTGCGCTTGATTGGCCAGAGTAATGGTTGGTTCGCCATTTGATTCAGTATAAATAAAGACTTGCGCCATATTTTGTTTGGCACTATTTTTTACATTATTAACCTTGGCGGCGTAAAAAACCAGCGCTGAATTTTTAAACTGTTGAAACTTGCCTTCTTTAATCAAAGAAAATTCTGATGCATTATTACTACGCTCCATAATCACATTATGCTGATTTTTTGACCATGGCACAATAATCGTTGTTAGCGCTAAAATAAATACAAACATAGCCATCACCAAAGGCTGAATAAACACCATCAAGTGCTTATCGCCGATACCTAAAGAATTCATCACGATGGCTTCGGAGTCTTTGTAGAATTTACTAATGGCTAAAATAATAGCCAAAAACAAAGATAAGGACAGAATTAATGGCACATCCCTAATCACATTAAAACTCACCAGCGGCAATAAATCCGCAATGGGAATGCCCTCTTCTATGCTTTCTTTAACGACCAGCACCAACTGATTGCCAAAAATAATCAATCCAATAATGATAGAAACAGCCAACAACAACAATACTACTTGACGCACAACATACTTTGCAATAATGCTATTTTGAAGGGTGAAAGCTTTGGAAAATACTGAATTCATCACTCAAGCATCCGCAAATGTGGTTTATTTTTTTTGTGACATAGAAGCAAAAAATTCATCGTTTGTTTTCGACATTTTTAATCGGTCAATCAAAAATTCCGCGGCTTCGACCGTATCCATAGGATGCAGAATTTTTCTCAAAATCCACATTTTTTGCAATTCTTTTTCATCGGTAATTAGCTCTTCACGGCGCGTGCCAGATGCGTTAATATTAATGGCTGGAAAGATTCGTTTTTCGCTTAAACGTTTTTCTAAGTGCAATTCCATATTGCCAGTACCCTTAAATTCTTGATAAATAACCTCATCCATTTTAGAACCTGTATCAATCAAAGCGGTGGCAATAATGGTAATGCTACCACCATTTTCAATATTCCTCGCCGCGCCAAAAAAACGCTTAGGGCGCTGCAAGGCATTGGCATCCACACCACCAGTTAGCACCTTGCCTGATGAAGGCGCTACGGTGTTGTACGCTCTGGCCAATCGAGTAATTGAATCGAGCAAAATAATCACATCTTTGCCTTGTTCTGCACGTCTTTTGGCTTTTTGAATGACCATTTCGGCGACCTGAACATGGCGCTTAGCAGGCTCGTCAAACGTCGAGGCAATAACCTCGCCGCGAACCGTGCGTGCCATTTCTGTCACCTCTTCTGGGCGCTCATCAATTAACAAAACAATGAGTTCACATTCTGGGTGATTGCGCGATATAGAAGTGGCAATATTTTGCATAATCATCGTCTTACCAGCTTTGGGTGGTGCCACCAATAATCCCCTTTGCCCTTTGCCGAAAGGGGCAATTAAGTCAATCACTCGAGCGGTAATATCTTCGGTGCCGCCATTACCAATTTCTAAATTTAAACGCTCATTTGGGTGGATGGGGGTTAGTGAGGCAAAAGGCACGCGATTTCTCACATTTTCTGGATTTTCGCCATTGACCTCAGACACCTGAACCAAGGCAAAATATTTTTCACCTTTTTTAGGGGCGCGAATCTTGCCAGCTACCAAATCACCGGTGGATAAATTAAAGCGTTTAATTTGATTAGGTGCAATATAAATATCATCTGCACCCGAAGTATAAGAATCATTACTTGATCTTAAAAATCCATAGCCATCTTGCAATACGTCCAACACACCATCCCCTACTACCTCTTCATTATTAGCCGCTTTGGCCTTAAGGATGATAAAAATCAGCGTTTGTTTTTTGGCTCGAGAAATGTTTTCTGCCCCTAAAGATTGAGCCAATTCTAATAATGCCTCTGGGGATGATTTTTTTAATTCTGACAGTTTCATGAATTTTCCATTGTAATTTGGCAAGAATTTGCCAATTGTTTATTGTAATTTGTTGTCATTGCTGAACAGTATTGTTTTTTTTAAACTGTGACACCTTTAATTACATTCATTAAATGTTGGTATCAATAAATGCGCTTAACTCTGCCTTGGACAAAGCGCCCATTTTTGTGGCAACCACAGCACCTTCTTTAAATAATAGCATGCTTGGAATGCCGCGAATACCGTATTTTGGTGGTGTTTGGTCGTTTTCATCCACATTAATCTTGACAATCACAACCTTGCCATCGTACTCATCAGCAATCTCGTCTAACACGGGGGCTAAAGCTTTACAAGGGCCACACCATTCTGCCCAAAAATCAACCAATACGGCCTGTGATGAATTAATAACGTCCGCTTCAAAGCTGGCATCTGTCACTGCTAAAATTTTATCGTTCATAGTTTTTTAATAATTTAAAATAAGAAAGAGACAGCAGAACTGCTGTAATGTTGAAATTATATCAGCATTCACTCCAAATACATAGTTTTTTTACAATCTTTCTACTAATGCTTTTTTTAGTACCGACTGTTGTGCTTTATTGAGTGGCTTGCCTTGGTCATTATGAATATAAAAAACATCCTCAACACGCCCGCCCAATGTTGCCACTCGGGCATTAACAAGTGACACGTCCAACTGATACAAGACGTAAGCAATATTGGACAAAACCCCCACCCTATCAAGCGTATTAATTTCTAATTGAGACAATTGCCACTTTTTATTTTCACCAAATTTGATATGGGTTTTATGATCAAAATATTTGTGCGATAGTTGTTGTATTGGCTTTGAAACATCAGATTCTGGTGCAATTAACGCCTCTTTAATAAGCTGATGAAAATCTAACTCGGCTAAATTATCATTTTGAAGAATACTAATAGTATTGTACGCTTGACCATTTTTAGTGGTGAGAATTTTTGCATCCACAATGTCCATCCCCATTTTTTCCACCACAGACACCAGATTAAAAAACAGACCTTTAAAATCCTGACACAAAATAAAAATATCCACCACATTACTATCGGATATTTTTGAACTCACCAATATTTCTGGCAAATTTTTGTTAAGCTGCAACGACAAATGCCACAAAACATCATCAAGGTCATGGCGCAAATAATAATCCTCTGGCAACTGCTCTAATACGGCATCAACCAACACCATATCAAGCCCCTGCGCGATAGCTGCCTGCATAATATGGCTTTTATTTGTCTTGGATCTTTGGCTATTACTGGGCAAAATAGCTACTTTATTGCCGAAATACTGCTTAGTCTGATTGAATAATTTTTTTAACAAAGCGTCTTTCCAATTATTCCAAAGATCGTCTTTAGTGGCGCGAATATCTGCCACGGTGAGCAAATATAAATAGTTTAAAAATTCTAAAGAACCTATAGCATCCGCAAAGTTTTTAATCACAATAGGATCATCAATATCTTGCTTTTGAGACACGCCAGACATTAGCAAATGCCTTTTTACCAGCCCTACTACAAGATTAGTGTCCGCCGAATTTAGCCGATGACTTTGGCAAAATTCTTTAGCATCCTGCATGCCTAATTCAGCATGATCACCACCTCTGCCCTTGGCAATATCATGAAATAATCCACCCAGCAAAAGCAATTCTGGTTTTTTAATCTTGGTTGCCACTTCGCTACACAAATTAAATTCATGGGCAAACTCACTCACAAAAAAGCGCCTTAAATTACGCACCACAAACAAGGTATGCTGATCCACCGTAAAAGCATGAAACAAATCATACTGCATTAGTCCGCTAATCTTGCCAAACGCTGGAATATACCGCTCCAATACACCATATCGATTCATTAATTTTAAGGCCTTATTAACCCCTTGACCTTGCTGCAACAACTCAATAAATAGGCGATTATTGTTTCGTTTTTGATGATAATGCTGATCCAATAAATCCAAATTATATTGCATTTGCCTAAGCGTTCCAGCACGAATACCGCAGACATAACTATGCTTGGCAATGAGCAAAAAAACCTCAATAAAAGCGGATGGATTTTCTACAAAAACGCGATCATGGCAAGCATGAATATAACCATACGAAATTTTAAATCGACTATTTAAAGTTTGGCTGTTTAATATCCTATCTTCTAATAACTGCAATAAAATATCATTCAAACGACCGACTTTAGTCACGGTTTGGTAATAATCTTTCATAAACCCTTCGACTGCCATCGAATCGCCCTCTGCATAGCCCAGCATTTCTGCCACTTGTTTTTGGTATTGAAAAGCCAGACGATCCTCTCGACGATTGGCAATCACGTGCAAGGCAAATCTAACCCGCCATAAGAATAATTGAGAGGTTTTTAAAATCTCGTATTCGTCATTACTTAAATAATCAGAGGCGACCAAGCCAAACAAAGTATCTACATCAAAATACCATTTTGCCACCCAAGTAACCGTCTGAATATCGCGCAACCCCCCTGGGCTTTCTTTAATATTGGGCTCTAAATTGTAAGCACTATTTGCAAAGCGCCGGTGTCTATTTTGTTGCTCTTTTTGTTTTTCAACCAAAAAAGATTGCGAGGACCAATCACTCAGTTTAATCACATTTTTCATTTGATTAAAAATTCGCTCCGGACCAATAATCAATCTCGATTCAAGCATATTGGTAACAATGCTCAACTCATCAATCACTCGCATACAGTCCTGAATATCTCTTGTGGCATGACCCACCTCAAGACCAACATCCCATAAAAACGTTAGAAATTTGGCAATGGTCTCTTGATGCGTTTGGTGGGAGTCACTAGGAATAAGAATCAGTAAATCAATATCCGAATATAAGTGTAATTCACCTCGACCGTACCCCCCTACGGCGACCAATGAAAGCTGGCTTGAGATATTAAAACCTTGCCAAATAGATTTTAATAATTCATCAATACCATTGGCTCGGGCCAATACAAACCCTTCAACTGCACTACTGGATTTTAAAAAACCCGCCTGTAAAGATTGTTGTAAATCTTGATATTGGGCTTTGTACTTATCTAATTGCATAGGCTAGATAATCACTCATTCATCACCAGATTGTGCCATATAGTCAAGCGCCATTTTTAGTCTTGCCAGTGTGCGTTTTTGACCAACCAATTCTGCAACAATATCGATATTTCCAGCATTGCCATTGCCACTTAACGCCAAGCGAAACGGCTGGCCAATTTTGCCAAAGCCAATATCAAGCTCACTACACACTTGTTTAATTTGTTCTTTAATATTATCCGCAAGCCACTCATCTAAGGCACTGAGTTTGTTGAATAGCAATTCGATGGGTTGACTGTCTTTAAATTGCTTCTGTGCTAATGCGGCATCAAATGTTGCAAAATCTTGATAAAACATTTTCATACCATCAGCCATCTCAACCAAGGTTTTTGAGCGTGTTTGTAAATGTTTAACAACTGCCTCAAGGCTTGGCCCGGTTGAGGTGTCAATTAATTGACGTTTTAAGTGCCAATCCAACTGTTCAATCAAATATTCAGCGCTGGCTGACTTAATATATGCTTGATTTAACCAGAGTAATTTTTCTGGATTAAAACTCGCCGGCGCTTTATTAATATTTTTCAATTCAAACAACGCCACAATTTCATCTATAGAAAACACCTCTTGATCGCCATGCGACCAACCCAAACGCACCAAATAATTCAACAAAGCATCTGGCAAAAAACCCTCATCTCGATAAGCCATCACACTCACTGCCCCATGGCGTTTCGACAATCTGGCACCATCAGTACCCAAAATCATAGGCAAATGAGCAAATTCAGGCAACGCCCAGCCAAGTGCCTCATACAAGTTAATCTGTCTTGGTGTATTATTAATATGGTCGTCACCGCGAATAACGGTATCAATCCCCATATCATGATCATCCACCACAACCGTCAAATTGTAAGTTGGAGTGCCGTCACTACGCGCAATAATCAAATCATCCAATTCTTGATTGCCAATCGATATTGCTCCTTTAACCACATCATTAAAATGCACAAAACCATCTAAAGGATTGTTAAAACGCACCACGCCTGAGCGCAATTTTTTATCTCGACAGCGGCCATCATATTTGGCTTTTTCACCTTGTTCGGTTAATTTTTCACGCAAACTTTGTAGCCGCTCTTTTGAGCATTCACAATAATAGGCTTTATCTTCATTTAATAACTGCTGAATGATTTCCTGATAACGCTCAAATCGATCAGTTTGATAAAAAGGCCCTTCGTCATAGTCAAGCGCCAACCAGCTCATCCCCTCTAAAATAGCCTCTACCGAGGCCTGAGTCGATCGCTGCGTATCCGTATCTTCAATACGAAGCACAAAACTGCCTTGTTGTTTTTTGGCCCAAGCCCAAGCAAATAATGCCGTTCTGGCACCGCCTATATGCAAATATCCTGTCGGTGATGGTGCAAATCTTGATTTCATAAATAGCGCTTATTCACTGTCCACTTTTGCCGCTTTGTCATACCAAAATTGCGACTTTGCTAAATCTTGAGTCACTTCCTTACCCTCTTCATACAACATACCGAGCGTGTACATCGGACCAGGAATACCAAATTCAGCCGCTTTTTCAAACCACTCAACGGCTTTTAAAATATCCTTATCAGCCCCCTCGCCCGTCATATAAGCAACGCCAATCATATGATGGGCAAAAACATGGCCTTGCTCGGCTGCTAATAGAAAATTGTCCAGCCCAAGCGCCTGATTTTCCACCATACCCAGCCCATTCATTTGCATCATCCCAAGCCGCCATTGGCTTTCAGCATTGCCCTGTGCGGCAAGTGGCGCTAATAACTGGTAAGCCATCGTAAAATTTTTGGTATCGAAAGCTGTGATACCGCTTGATAAATCAGCATTATAAATATCTGTAGAATTAGAGTCACTCACCATTTTTCTCAAATGTCAAAAGACGCTAATTTTACACGCAGACTGTTGTTATAATGTTTCAATAATTACAATCAACCTTATTTTAAGTGGAATTTAACCAACAAGATAATCATCAAAATAGCATTATTTCAATAGAAAATGATGTCATTCAATTGTCTAACGTCCAATTAACAACACCTTGTTTTATCTCTAAGAATTTTTCAACAAGCACCGATTTGCACCAACTGCATAAACTCAACAAATTGTCATTATTCCCACTCAGCAGCCAAGATGACATCGATTTATTGATCATCGGCACCGGAGTCCTGCCCACATTTCTCAGCGGCCAGCAACAAGTTGAGTTCCAACACATGGGCATCAACACCGAATGTATGAATAGCGATTCCGCTTGTCGCAGTTTTAACCTGTTATTATCTGACGCTAGAAATATCGGCTTGCTACTCTTATGAATTTTTTTAGCATTGCACGATTAAGGCATTATTGGCATTATTTCAAACTAGATACACCTTTATTTTTGCTCATTATGACGCTAAGTAGCTTTGGTTTAGTAATTCTTTACTCCGCTTCAGCAGATTCTCTTAGCACTATTTACAAGCAAATTTTTCATTTTTCTCTGGCCATTGGCACTATGTTGGTAATCGCGCAAATTCCGCCCAATGTCCTCAGACGCTTTTCACCGTATCTGATGTTATTCGGTATTTTTCTGCTAGTTTTGGTGCTGTTTTTTGGCTCTAGCAGTGGTGGCGCGCAACGATGGCTCGATCTTGGTTTTGTGCGCTTCCAGCCCTCTGAAATTATGAAGGTCATTGTTCCCATTGCTATCGCCTCTATTTTGAGTGAAAAAACCTTACCCGCAAAGCCAATGCCTATTTTTTTATCCGTTATTTCCATTGCCACCATCGTCTTATTAATCGCCCGACAACCCGATTTAGGCACCTCCATACTGATTGGCGCTTCGGGTGCCTATGTATTATTTTTTTCAGGCGTTCGCATTCAAATTTTGCGTAATAATTGGCTTAATTTAACCCTAATCGCCTCATTTATTAGTGCCTCTGGTTACGTAGCTTGGAATTATCTACTCATGACCTATCAAAAAAAACGCATCCTGACCTTAATTGACCCCAGTTCTGACCCACTTGGCTCTGGCTATCATATTTTACAATCCAAAATTGCCATCGGTTCGGGCGGTATTTTTGGCAAAGGGCTTGATCAAGGCTCACAATCCCAGCTTAATTTTCTGCCCGAGCATTCAACTGATTTTATTTTTGCCGTTATCGCTGAAGAGCTTGGACTAATCGGCATATTATGTTTATTTATGCTTTACGGCTTGATTATTTACAGGGCGTTTGTCATTTCTTTTCAGGCTGAAGACAACTTTTCTAAATTACTCGGTGCCAGCCTGACCTTAACATTTTTTACCTATATTTTTGTTAATGTTGGCATGGTTTCAGGCTTGTTGCCCGTTGTCGGCGTGCCATTGCCACTGGTTAGTTATGGGGGCTCATCACTGATTACTTTAATGTCAAGTTTTGGTATTATTATGGCCATTCGAAAACACAAAACCCCTAGCTATTTACAACACTAATGCCACTATTAATAACCCTATTTTTGCTGTTATTCTCGTCAACAATGCTGGCAAAAACCTTGCCCGCAACAAGTTTTCAAGTAACCCAAGACTTTATCAATAAAATGGTCAAAGTGCATGATTTTAATCAAGCCGAACTGCATGCTATGTTCTCAAAAATTGACCTCATCATTACTGATGAAACAAACAAGACAAATAAACCCAGTAAACCAAGCAAACCCAGCAAGGCAATAAAACAACCCAAGCCATTATCCTGGGATACCTACCGCGCCTTATTTATGACTAACAAACGCATCCATAATGGCGTTCAATTCTGGAAAGACAACCTTTCAAGCCTCCAACGCGCTGAAAAACAATACAACGTCCCTCCAGAAATTATCGTGGCCATCTTAGGTATTGAAAGCAATTATGGCCGTCATAAAGGCACACATCCAGTCTTAGAAACATTGGCAAGATTATCTTTTAACCCGCATCGCCGCCAACCTTTCTACCAAAAAGAATTAGAAGAATTTCTGCTAATGTCGCGTGAAAATGCACTATCGCCCTTAACCATCAAGGGTTCTTATGCGGGCGCTCTGGGTTATGCGCAATTCATTGCCAGTTCTTATCGACATTATGCAGTGGATTTTGATTCTGATCACAAAATAGACTTATTTAACAGTGCTGCGGATGCCATCGGCTCTATTGCCAATTATTTTGACCAGCATCAATGGCACGATTCTGGTGCTTATGCGCGCCCAGTCAATTTGCCAGCCCATCAAAAAAAACATGCCAAATCAGGCATCAATAAACCCAAAACACGTGCCCTGTATTGGCGCAACAAGGGATTTAAAATAGACGACGACATTCACAACAAGACCAAACTGGCCTTTATTAAACTGCCTCAAGACAATCATTTTGAAATTTGGCTGACTTTCTGGAATTTTTACGTGCTAACTCGTTATAATCATAACAATAAATATGCAATGACTATTGTGCAATTATCTAAAAAAATTAAACAACAATTTATTCAACACTACCCTAAACTATTATGAAATTTTTATCCTCCTCCAAACTCCTAATCGCCTCAATTATTACCATCTCAATTAATGCACAAGCGGCTATTTTTATCACGCCACAATCCCCCGAGATTAACGCTGCTGCTTATGTTGTATTGGATTATAATTCTGGAATAACCCTAGCCAGCAGCAACCCACACACCAGGCGCATACCTGCCAGCCTAGCCAAACTGATGACCGCTTATGTGATTTTCCAACTCATCCATGATGGTCGCGCCAGTCTTGATGACGAAGTGCGTATCAGCAAAAAAGCCTGGCAAACAGGTGGCTCTAAAAGTTTTGTTGAAGTTGGCAAAAAAATCAAGCTTGAGACCTTATTGCAAGGTATGATTATCCAATCTGGCAACGACTCCGCGGTCGCATTAGCCGAGCATATTGCAGGCACAGAAGGCACCTTTGCCACCTATATGAACGAATATGCTCGCAAATTAGGCATGCAAGATTCACGCTTTGAAAATGCCTCGGGTCTGCCCCATGCCGACCAATACACCACAGCGGCAGATATGGCTATTTTGGCAGCAGCGACTATTCGTGATTTTCCTCAATTCTACCCATGGTACTCACAAAAAGAGTTTACTTACCACGGCATCAAACAGCGCAATCGCAATAAATTACTTTGGAGCGATCACACGGTTGACGGGCTTAAAACGGGTTTCACTAAAAAAGCCGGCTACAATCTAGTTGCCAGTGCCAATCGTGTTAATATGCGTCTAATTTCAGTAGTGCTTGGCTCAACCAGCGTGGCAGCAAGATCCTCTCAAACCCAACGCATCTTAGACTACGGATTTCGTTTTTTTGAAACCCAAACACTCGCCGACTTTAGCAAGCAAATTCCCATCTCTGGCGCCATAAAAGACACTTTAAACATTGGCTCTGTTGGCACGGCAAGCTTTACCTTGTCTCGCGGACAATTTAAATTATCCGACCAAGTTATTCAACTAGACGACGAAGTTTCAGCACCCATTAGCAAAGGAGACAAAATTGGCAAACTGCTAATTCAATTTGAAGGAAAAACCACTGCCAGCATTCCATTAGTTGCCCTAGAAGATGTAAAACAAGCTGGATTTTTCTCACGTATGTTGGAGAAAATTGGGTTTTAATGGTCTATCTTAACGGCGAATTTGTCCCCAAACATAATGCTTATGTCCACGTCATGGACAGAGGTTTTTTATTTGGCGATGGCGTTTATGAAGTGATACCGGTTTATTCTGGCAAGATTTTTCGCCTTGATGAACACCTTAAACGCTTGCAAAACAGCCTGCATTCCGTGCAAATCAACAACCCCTACTCAACCCAACAATGGCACCAGATTTTGCATCAATTATTGGATTATTCATCCACATCCAATCAATCACTGTATTTGCAAATAAGTCGTGGCGCGGATGTCTGTAGAAAGCACAGTTTTGATACACTCACCCCCACCGTATTTATTGAATCAAACCCCTTAACACCCAAAACCAAGCCTGAACTTGAAACTGGCTATCGCGCCATTAGTCAAGCCGATTTTCGCTGGCAACGTTGCGATATTAAATCCACCTCTTTATTGGCCAATATTATGTACGCACAACACGCCAAGCAACATCAAGTCGAAGAGGTCATTCTACACCGCGACCAACAAATCACAGAGGGTGCCACTTCTAATGTTTTTATCGTTAAAGACGACACACTATTCACCCACCCAACAAGCGAGCATATTTTATCTGGCATCACCCGTGATTTGGTGTTAGAAAGTGCCCGCTATTGCCAATTGTCCATTCAAGAAACTGCATTTAGCCTAGCTGATTTATTGTCCGCTGACGAAGTATGGCTCTCTAGTTCAACCCGCGAAATAATGCCCATTATTGACGTGGACGGCCACTCAATCAATCACGGCATCCTCGGCAAATACTGGTCGCAAGTGTATGATTATTATCAAGACTTAAAGCATGCATAACCCGCAAAATACCCTAACCCCTGTGGATTTAAGATTAGACCAACTAGAAGACTGGCTAGAAACCTTCTTTGATGATGCCAATTTCACCCTATCCGCCATCAATAACGATGCCAGTTTTCGTCGATATTTTCGTATTCAGCGCAACAACCTTTCTTTTATTGCAATGGATGCACCACCTGAAAAAGAAAATTCCGAACGATTTGTAGAAATTGCTAAATTGTTGCGCAATAATAATATTCATGCCCCGAAAATTATTGACAAAAATCTAACGTTAGGATTTTTACTCATTGAAGATTTAGGTAACACAACCTTTCTACAAGCACTCAACAACAAAACAAATTTCGATTTATACAAGCTGGCAATTGACGAACTAATAAAAATCCAACAAATTGATTTAAAAGATAGCACTCTTAAGCAATACGACGAAGCCTTGCTTAATACTGAATTAGAGCTACTAGTGGATTGGCATCTGCCCAAAAATATTAGGCAAACATCACTTCTTAACAACTTGCACAGTTTATTTGACCAACTAACCCAAAATTCACTCAACTCACCACAGGTATTTGTCCACCGTGATTACCATTCTCGAAACCTAATGATGACCAATAAAAAAATCACCATCATTGATTTTCAAGATGCCGTCATTGGCTCAAACACCTACGACTTAGTATCCTTACTCAAAGATGCCTATATTGAACTAGAGCCCACCAAAGTGCAAGCCTTGCTTGCATATTTTTATCAGCAAGCCAATGTTCAACTAGATTTTGCATCATTTGAAAAACAATTCGACCTCATGGGTTTACAACGTCATCTTAAGATTTTGGGAATTTTTAAACGTCTATCATTACGTGATGGAAAAAATCAATATTTAAATGACATTCCCTTGGTTAAAAAATATGTCTTACAAATGGCTGACAAATATTCTGATTTTACATGCCTAAAGGCGCTTTTATGAAGGCAATGATTTTGGCTGCTGGCAGAGGTGAACGTATGATGCCACTCACCAAAAACACCCCAAAACCATTAATCAAAGTCAAAGGTATAACACTCATTGAGCATACCATCAACGCCCTCAAACAAGCCAACATAACCGACATCATTATCAATCTCTGCTATCTTGGCGAGCAAATTCAAACACAGCTAAAAGATGGCACAAATTTTGGCGTTAATATTCGTTACAGCGACGAATCAAACCACACCTTAGAAACCGCAGGCGGCATTATCAACGCCCTGCCATTATTAGGCAATAAGCCCTTTTTAGTCATTAATTCTGACGTATTATGTGATTACAACTTATCCAAATTAAGCCTACCCGCAGATTCACTCGCGCATTTACTATTAGTCAATAACCCCAGTCACCACCCAAAAGGCGATTTCGCACTTACCAATAATCAAAAAATCACACTAGCCCAACACAAACGCCTAACTTTTTCAGGCATCGGCATTTATCACCCTGATTTTTTCAAACACCATCTAGGCACCCAAGGCAAACTAGCCCTCAACCTACTACTCAAAGAAGCCATCTCCACCAACCAACTCAGTGGCGAACATTATCAAGGCTATTGGCAAGATATCGGCACACCAGAACGCTTGGAAAAGGCCGATAATCGCTAAAAATATTTATTTCTAAAAATAACAATCAGGCGGGGGAATTTTCCATCTTATTAAGTGATAATTATTACCACTTTGCCTAATAATGCATAACGTATAATTTGCACTCTAAATTTATAAAAATCATCAATTATATGACTCAAACTCGAACAGGAAAAGCATTTGAATACGCCATACTAAAAGAATTTTATGAGAAATTGAATCATATTACTACTGTTCAAATTGTTCAAAGTGATGCTTTAACAACAGCAAAAAATTACTTTACACAATTCAACAAACAAGAACAAGGGCGATATTTATTAACAGCCAGTTTTGCTGTTAACTTTTTAATGGACATAGAGCCTAGACTTAAGCATGATATTGGCAAAACAGACATATTACAATTAGAAATTTTAACGGACTACCAAGGTCAACAAGGGGATGTTAGAGATATTGTTGCCATTCGTAAATTACAAGAATGGGAAATAGGTGTTTCTGCCAAAAACAACCATAAAGCAATTAAACATTCCAGACTGTCGAATAAAATTGATTTTGGGGAAAAATGGTTGGGCGTTAATTGTTCAAAAATTTATTTTGATGAGGTTGATTTAATTTTTAATCCATTAAAAATAATAAAAGATGAGAGTAAGTCTACTCAAAAATGGGATACCTTAAACAACAAAGAAGATAGTATTTATATTCCAATTCTAAAAGCTTTTAAAAAAGAATTAAGTAGAATTTATAATACAAACCCTGGGAAAATAGCTGGTAATTTAGTCGAATATCTAGTTGGAAATAAGGATTTTTATAAAGTTATAAAAGGGAAAAACAAAGTAGAAATACAGGCTTACAACTTACATGGATCAC
>JAJRPY010000115.1 GCA_024280535.1 Gammaproteobacteria bacterium
AAACATGGTTAGGTTTAATGCTTCTGACAATAAATCTGCTTGTTCCATAATCATCACTCTTTTTATTAATATGGTACCGATGGACGGAATCGAACCGTCACTCCCGAAGGAACTGGATTTTGAATCCAGCGCGTCTACCAATTCCACCACATCGGCTTAAACTTCTATTTTATTCTATAATTGTTTACTAAGTTTCACTAGATTTGGACAAAATACGAGAAGGCTCATCAATCAAGCACAAACAGCCCATTTTTTTCACCAGCCTAGTCAATATAACAAAAAAATTATTTGTGTCGAAAGGTAATTCTGCCCTTGGTTAAATCATAAGGTGTCATCTCTACTGTCACTTTATCCCCTGGTAAAATACGAATATAGTGCTTGCGAATCTTGCCAGAAATGTGTGCTAATACACTGTGTCCATTCTCCAACTCAACCGTAAACGTGGTGTTGGGTAATTTTTCCTTAACCACACCTTCTAACTCAATATAATCACTTTTCGACATAGATTTTCAACAACTTTAAAATAGAAAGTCAATTATTTTACCCGATTGTAACCACTCAGACGACAGCTTTAACACAATACAAATACGCTATAATTGACGTTTTTTTTAAGCATTCCTCTCATCAATGAAAACAAGTTTTGAATTTTTCCCACCACGAACAGCACAAGGCAAACAAACGTTACGCCAAGTTCGACAAGCATTAAGCACTCTCAACCCAGAATATTTTTCAGTCACTTTTGGTGCTGGTGGTACAACACAAGAAGCCACCTTAGAAACCGTTTTAGACATTCAACAAAACGACACCATCCCTGCCACCCCTCATCTATCTTGCATTGGCTCAAAAAAAGCAGTTATTATTGAATTGCTCGACCAGTACAAAGCTGCCAATATTAATCGACTGGTTGCACTGAGAGGCGATATCCCATCTGGCGTGCGTGATATTGGTGATTTTCATTATGCCAACGAATTGGTTGAATTTATCAAACTAAGCTACAACGATTATTTTCACATTGAAGTAGCCGCCTACCCCGAAATCCATCCAGAATCCAGCAATAGACAAGCCGATTTACAACATTTTGCCAACAAAGTCACAGCGGGCGCAGACGGTGCCATCACGCAATATTTTTATGATGCCGATGCCTATTTTAAATTTGTTGACGAAGTCGAAAAACTCGGTGTCAATATCCCCATCACCCCAGGCATTATGCCAATTACCAACTACACACAACTACTCAGATTTTCCAAAATGTGTGGTGCAAAAATCCCCGATTGGATTGTCAAAAAATTAGAATTGTATCAACATGACTTTGATTCACTCAACACCTTTGGATTAGAGGTCGTCACCAACCTATGCCAAACGCTAAAAGCACAGGGAGTCGAAAATTTCCATTTCTATTCAATGAATCGCACCGAGCCTTCTCTTCAGCTTGCACAAAATATTCTAGGCACTTCTAAAAAATCCTAGTGAGATTATTCCAGCATTACCACACTTGAAATTAACACTGTATTTGTTTGCAAAACCCCTAAACCCTCGTTAGCAGGGTTTTATCAGTTGCATCTATCAAAGCCACAAAGAGCAGTACTGTTCTCAAAATCAATCTGGCTTATCGGTTACTGCGGTTACGATTAATGTGGCGCTGCGTGTGTCTATCACTTTAACTTTTTGCCCAATTTTCATCTCGCATCCTTTGGCTAACCATAAAGAATCATCGACATACACTTTTGCATAATTATCACCCACTTCGGCAACTGTATAAATATGGCCAATGTGTATATTGGCTCGATTATTCAGGCTGTTGCGCTCATTGGTGGTGACAAATAATCGTCTTGCTAGATAGATGCTGATAATTGACAACATGGCAAATAATACGAATTGGATGCGCCAATCAAGTGCTGGGAAAAAATAAACCAATATGCCCACCGTTAATGACGACACCCCCATCCATAAGAAAAATACAGACCAGGTGAACAATTCAATAATGATAAATATCAGACCGGCTACCAGCCAGTTCCAATAATTAATGTCTAAAATTACCTCCACTATTTCTTACCCACCGAATCTTTAATCAATTCACTAATACCGCCCAACGACCCAATCAAAGAGGAAGCTTCCAAAGGCATAAACACCACTTTTTGATTGTCCGCACTGGCCATCGCTTGAATTGCATCAGTATATTTGGTCGCAACAAAATAATTCAAGGCCTGCACATTGCCCTCTTTAACCGCATCAGAAACCAAACGCGTTGCCTCTGCCTCGGCTTGAGCCATCCGCTCTCTTGCTTCTGCATCCCGAAAAGCTGATTCTTTGCGCCCCTCTGCATCCAAAATCAAGCCTTGCTTCTCCCCTTCGGCGCGCAAAATTCTTGATTGTCTTTTGCCCTCGGCCTCTAAAATATCTGCCCGCTTTTGACGCTCTGCCTTCATCTGCCTGCTCATTGCCTCAACCAAATCATGCGGCGGCTCCAAATCCTTAATTTCAATTCGCGTCACCTTAACCCCCCAAGGATTGGTCGCCTGATCAACCACCGATAACAAATGATTATTAATTTCATCCCGATTTGACAACATTTCATCCAAACTCATTGAACCCAGCACCGTACGAATATTGGTCATACACAAATTACGCATCGCATGAATAAGATCATTCACCTCATAAGTCGCCTTCGCCGCATCCACAATTTGAAAAAACACCACGCCATCCGTCTGCACCACCGCATTATCCTTAGAAATAACACTTTGCTTCTCAATATCTAGCACCTGCTCGCGCATATTAATCTTATTACTCACCTGATAAACAATAGGCATAATAATATTCAACCCAGGAGTAAGCGTTCTGGTGTATTTGCCAAATCTTTCTATGGTATATTCAAACCCCTGCGAAACCACCTTAACACTCAAAAATATCACCACCACCGCCAGCAAAACCAGCACTAATATAAACGTATCCATTCCTTCAACTCCCATTTTTATTCTCACATTAATTAACAATTAATCAATCATACCCTAAGCGGTCTTTGTGCAATTCCACAAATTATAAAATAGCGCCATTAGCCACCTTTTATTGGGTTTTGTTTTTATGCTCAAAATGTAATAAACACTATCTGTGTATAATGATGGGATTGATAAATTGTTATACACCAAAAAATTAATATGGATATATTTGAACAAGACAAACTACTAGAGACCTTTGCATAATCCATAATTCCCACCCCTAATTTCAATTTTTACAGTTTTTCAAAAAAATATTTTCCATTATCCTCATATTC
>JAJRPY010000116.1 GCA_024280535.1 Gammaproteobacteria bacterium
AAAGACATTGAAAAATTCAATCTAACCATCGATAACACCACCATCTATGGTGATGAATCTGAATTTAATTATCAGCAATGGCAGCAAAAATTTGCCATTGTCGGTGGGCAAGATTTTGTCATTCCTAGTTTTTCCCTAGAGTATTTTGATAAGACAACTCAGGATAAAAAACACATTGAAACCCAGCCTATTAGCATCCAAGTTAAGCATGCCCAGTTTAAGCAACAACCTATTGTTAAAGTCAAGCAAAAGCAAAATTCAACAAATATTAAGGATAACTCAACAAGTAGTGTGTCAAAATACAGCTATCTAGTATTGGGCATTGTGCTGGGTATTTTTATCGGTATGCTGCTATTTAAAATCAAAAATAGAAAGGTAGTTAAAAACAAAAACCTAATCACCAAAGTCAAGTTGACAAGAAATGATAAGGATTTGTTTGATTTGTTATTACCGCTTAATATGCCAAGTTTAAGTGTTATATTGCAACAACTTGAGGCAAATATTTATAAAAACGCCCAATACAAAATTAGAAAAAAGGAAGTTATTAATGCCATCAAATCTGACCATTAAACTAACCGAATATAGCCATGGACAAGGTTGTGGTTGCAAAATATCGCCCAAAGTATTGGATACGTTATTGGCATCCTCGCTGGTTGATATTGCCGATACTAATTTACTGGTGGGCAATACCTCCCGTGACGATGCGGCAGTATATGACCTAGGCAATGGCGAGGCGATTATTAGCACCACAGATTTTTTTATGCCCATTGTGGACGACCCCTTTACCTTTGGGCGTATAGCAGCCACCAATGCGATTAGTGACATTTACGCCATGGGTGGCTCGCCTATTATGGCCATTGCTATTTTTGGCTGGCCATTGGATAAATTACCAGCCGAAGTTGGACAGCAGGTTATTGAAGGCGGACGCAGTGTTTGTATTGAAGCAGGTATTGCTTTAGCAGGTGGCCATAGTATTGATGCACCAGAGCCTATATTTGGTTTGGCGGTAACTGGCAGGGTGGCTATCAAACACCTTAAAAAAAATTCAAGCGCCCAAGTCGGCGACAGAATCTATTTAACCAAGCCTTTGGGTATTGGCATTTTGACCACCGCACAAAAACAAAAGAAAATCAGCCAAGAAGACGAGGCTTGTGCCATTGAAACAATGTGTCAGCTGAATGATATTGGCGCCAAACTGGCCAATATAAAAGGCATTAATGCAATGACCGATGTCACCGGATTTGGTTTGGGTGGGCATTTGCTGGAGGTTTGCCAGGGTTCTAAGGTGTCCGCTATGATTGATTATCAAAAAATACCAATCTTAAACAATATCCATCATTATTTGGATAATGGCTGCTCACCCGGCGGCGCTCAGAGGAATTTTGATAGTTATGGTCAGCATTTAAGCCAAATGAGTGCAGCGGTTCAATCTATTATTTGCGACCCACAAACCAGCGGCGGTTTGTTGATTATGGTTGCTGACAAGGCTCAGCGTGAATTTCAAGCGCTTATGCGCTCAGCAGGCTTTGAATTAGAGGCAATTGGTGACATTATCAGCCCAAATGCCAGCACAGCCACCATCAGTATTAATGCGTAAATCGCTCACTCAAATTGAAGATTTCCACTCGCTGGTTATTAACGACACCCCTATGCTTGACACACGCGCACCGATTGAGTTTGCACAAGGCGCCTTCCCGCATACGCAAAATTTACCCATTATGAATGACAAAGAGCGCGAACTTGTCGGCACTTGTTATAAAAATAAAGGTCAAGATGATGCCATATTATTGGGTCATAAATTACTACAAGGCGACACCAAGCAGGCTCGAATTGATGCTTGGATTGAATTTATCAAGCAACATCCTAATGGCGCTTTATATTGTTTTCGAGGCGGTATGCGCAGTCAACTCACCCAGCAATGGATTTATCAGGCAACAGGGATTGATTATCCACGCCTAAAAGGGGGCTATAAAGCGTTACGCCGCTATTTAATTGATGAAACTGAACGCATTATGACCAGCACCAAGGCGATTGTTATTGGCGGACAAACAGGCTGTGGCAAAACTGTGTTGTTAAATAAAATTCACCAACAAATTGACCTAGAAGGTTTGGCCAATCATCGAGGCTCTGCTTTTGGCAATACCACAACCCCTCAACCCAGCCAAATTGCCTTTGAAAACAAACTGGCAATTGCGCTGATTAAAAAACAACACCATCCGCAGCTAATATTTGAGGACGAAGGTGCTAATATCGGCATGGTGCATATTCCTGATTGTGTTAAAAACAAAACCGCTCAGGCAGATTTAATTTTATTAGAGGCGAGTGTTCAAGAGCGCATTCAGGTGAGTATGGAGGCTTATGTAATTCAGATGTATGATAATTTTAGAGCTCAAGATGCGGATAATGGGTTTGAGAATTTTTCTAATTATTGGCTTAACAGCTTGCAAAAAATCCAAAAAAGATTAGGATTGGAGCGCTATAAAAGCATGCAACAACAAGTGCAATTAGCACTAAACGAGCATCAAAATAGCAATAGTTTTGACGGATTTTTACCCATTGTCAAATCGCTTTTAGTGGATTATTACGACCCTATGTATCATTATCAAATTCAACAGAAATTAGACCGCGTTATTTTTAAAGGCAACCGTCAAGCGGTATTAGACTACATTCAGCAACTGTCAATTTTTTGATTCTATCTCAATATCACTAATAGGCTTGGCTTGACAGGCTAAAATTTCACCCTGAGAAAGTGGTACCAAACACGGCTGATGTGTCACATCCCCTTTAAGCAGATACAGAATACAAGCGCCACAATGGCCTTGTCGGCATGAGTGGTTAAGCAATATACTGTGATTTTCCAATTCGGTTAGAATCGATTGCTCACCATACACATAAAGCGATTCAGTCTTTCCATTGATGTTATTAACCTCTATTTTAAACATTACTCAATCACAACTTGAAGTCGTCAAAATCGGTATCATTTTGTTCTAAAGTATTGTCAATCGCACTGACCAGATAAGAGGTAATTTCTGTTTCCTGAGGTGCTACTTGCACATTATCAGAATCCAACCAATGATTAATCCAGGGTAGGGGGTTGGTGCATTCAGCAAAGATTGGCGTTAAGCCGATAGCCCGCATACGCACATTGGTAATATATTCAAGATATTGTTTTAAAATATCAGCATTTAGCCCAATCATCGAACCCTCACGAAACAAATACTCTGCCCAATTTTTCTCCTGATGACAAGCATCTTTAAACATTTGAATGACCTCTGGTTCACATTCAGCCGCAATATCGCGCATTTCCAAATCATCCTTGCCATCGCGAATTAGGTTAATAATATGTTGTGTGCCTGCTAAGTGTAGGGCTTCATCACGGGCAATCATTTTAATAATCTTGGCATTCCCCTCCATCACCTTACGCTCAGCAAATGCAAACGAACAAGCAAAAGACACATAAAAACGCACTGCTTCTAAAATATTAACCGACATAATCGTCAGATACAATTGGCGTTTTAAAGATTTAAGCGTAATCGTGGTTTCTTTGCCATTGAGGTTGTGCCTGCCTTCGCCGTGCAAGAGATACGCTTGCGAGCATCTAATCAGCTCATCATAATGCTTAGACACGCTATCAGCACGCTCAATAATTTGCTCCGTTTTCATAATATCATCAAACACAGCACCAGGTTCATTAACAATAGCGCGAATAATATGCGTATAAGAACGCGAGTGAATTGTCTCCGAAAAAGACCAAGTTTCAATCCAATTTTCCAATTCTGGCAATGACACAATCGGCAAAAAAGCAATATTAGGACTGCGACCCTGCACTGAATCTAGCAATATTTGATATTGCAAATTGGAAATAAAAATATGCTGCTCATTGGGTAATAATTTTGCAAAATCTATTTTATCTTTAGACACATCAATCTCTTCAGGACGCCAAAAAAAAGACAACTGCTTCTCCGTCAACTTTTCAAACATTTCAAACTTTTGCTTATCAAAACGCGCCACATTAACCGTCTCACCAAAAAACATAGGCTGAGTTAAGGTATCTACAACCCGCTTGTTAAAAATACTATACGACATTGTTTACTCCTAGTTGTGTTGTTAATAGGGTTAGTAATTTTTCTAGTTGTTGGTTAAATGTCATCATTTTCTGTCCTGTATTTGTTGAATGACTTTGTCAAAATCGGAATTGATTTTTTGCGTTTTGTTAAACTCATTGTAGTGTGCTACTGCTATTTTGTCGGCTTGTTGTTTGGAAATGGAGCCATATCGTGTTTTTTGGCTCTTTTTTCAGACTTCTTCCAAAATTCTTCTTTTTCCATATTTAAATTAGGAATAAAAGAGTGTTCTTGCATATTGCCTGGGGCAAGCGTGCCATCAAAGTCATAAGCAATGGCGACAACAGTTGGTGTTTTAGGCATATTCATTTTTTATAATTTACAAACGCCATCAGCACAGGCATTATCGTCTTCTTTTTCAAGCATATCATTGCCACCGCCATCACGTGTTGTATGATAATAAAGCGTTTTAACGCCGTATTTGTAAGCTTTTAACAAATCCATTAAAAACAACTTCATAGGGACTCGGTTGCCCTCAAATTGGGCAGGGTCATAATGCGTATTGGCACTAATTGACTGATCGACAAATTTTTGCATGATGGCACACAGTTGTAAATAGCCTTCGTTGTCTTTGATATCCCATAATAGTTCGTATTTGTCTTTTAACTGCTCATAATCAGGCACGATCTGTTTTAAGATACCATCTTTAGATTGCTTGACGGAGACAAAGCCTCTGGGTGGTTCGATGCCGTTGGTTGAATTGGAAATTTGTGATGAGCTTTCACAGGGCATCAATGCTGTTAAGGTTGAGTTTCTGAGTCCGTGTTGATCAATATCACGGCGCAATTGCTCCCAATCTAGGGCTAATGAACAATTGCAAAATACATCAATGTCTTGTTTGTAAGTATCAATGGGCATAATACCTTTGGCGTACTGGGTCTCATGGAATGAAGGGCAGGCGCCTTTTTCCTTGGCTAGAATATTGGATGCCTTTAGTGCGTAATATTGCAAGGCTTCAAATGTTTGGTGAATTAAGTGATTGCCAGACCCATCAGAATATTTTGCGTCTTTTTTGGCTAAATAATAAGCCAAATTCGTTACCCCAATGCCTAATGTGCGACGATTAATGCTGGCAATTTGTGCCGCTTTAATCGGATAATCTTGATAATCAAGCAGCGAATCCAGCGCACGAACAATGATATCGGTAATGCCCTCAAGCTCATCAAGCGAATCCAGTGCACCTAAATTAACC
>JAJRPY010000117.1 GCA_024280535.1 Gammaproteobacteria bacterium
ATAATTTAATTCTGTGGCAAAGCGAACATCTTCGCCACTAATGGCACTGATGCCTTCGGTGGATACTTGGTCAATTTGCAATTCGCAACCATAGGCGATTGAGGCAAGAATGGCGAGTTTATGGGCAGCATCAATGCCTTCGACATCAAAAGTTGGGTCGGCTTCTGCATAGCCTAGTACTTGGGCTTCTTTTAAAACATCGGCAAAATCTCTGCCTTTGTCGCGCATTTCGGTTAAGATAAAGTTGCCAGTGCCATTGATGATGCCGGCGACAAGTTCAATTTTATTGGCACTAAGGCCTTGCTCTAATGATTTTAAAATTGGAATACCGCCAGCGACTGCCGCTTCAAATAATAAATGTACATTTTTTTGTTGAGCCAATGCCAGTAGTTCGTTGCCGTGGGTGGCAATGAGGGCTTTATTGGCAGTGATGACGTGCTTATGATTGTTGATGGCAGCAATCACCAATTCTTTGGCAATAGTTGTGCCGCCAATAAGTTCTAAGACAACATCAATCTCTGGGTTGTTGACAACACTAAAGGCATCTTCGCTGATGTTGATGGCGCCATCGGCACAAATTCTTGGCTCAGAGAGACTTTTAACAGCGCCATGGGTAATGTTGATTGGCTCACCTGTGCGGGCAAAAATATCATGCTTATTATTGTTTAAAACATTAACAACGCCACCACCAACGGTGCCCAAACCTAAAATTCCAATATTCACGTCACTCAATCCTTAAAAATAGTTAATAGAGAAGAATTATACCAAGTCAATAGTAGCAGTTAGGGTTGTTCTAGTGCTTTTTATTTTGTCTTAGCAATGGTTTTTGTTTAACACAACAGCACTGCATTTTAAGGGGCGTGAATAATGCGCGGGGATTTTGTGTTGATTATTGAATAAAACGGGCGCTAAGGCTTTTAGCATATCTTCATAAATGGGTTTTTTAAAGTCAATCACCTCTTCAATAGGGTGCCAGTAGTCCACCCAAGTCCAATCATCAAATTCAATCTCAGAATGCGTGTCAAGCTTGATATTGTCGTCACTTGAGGTTAGGCGAAGTAAAAACCATACTTGTTTTTGACCCACGCAAGGCTGGCTTTTAGAGCGTCTAATATGATAATCAGGCAAATCGTAGCGCAGCCATTTTGGTGTTTTGGCCAGTACGCTAACATCATGAATGTCTAGTCCAACTTCCTCGTTAAGTTCACGGAACAGAGCATCTAAATCACTTTCACCTTGGTCAATACCGCCTTGTGGCAATTGCCAAGCATTTTGTTTGTAGCGTTTGGCCAGTAGCACTTGTTGTTTATCGTTAGTAATGACAATGCCAACATTGGCGCGGTAGCCTTCTCTGTCAATCATAATAGTGAATGGATTATGTGTTTAGTCGTCGCCAGAAAATGCACCTAATATATGAAGTAGCCTAGTAAACATATTGTGAAGTGAAAGGTATAGCCCCACTGTTGCTGAAATATAGTTGGTTTCGCCGCCATTAATGAGGGCTGACATTTGGCTCAACATAAAGGCACCCATAATCAATACAATGGCAAATGACATTAGCAGTCCAAATGCTGATGACTCAAGAAAGAAAAAATTAAGCAAGGATAAAACAATCACTGCAATCAAGGCAAAGAAAATCATACCATTTAAAAAACTAAAGTCTTTTTTACTATGTTGAGCGTAAAAACTAATCGCAAAAAATGCAATGCCTGTGCCAGTTAATGCTTGAATAACCAAGTCTGCACCATTTGGCATGGCTAAGTAATACGTTAACAATGGGCCAATTGAAAATCCTAGCAAGCCAGCAATGGCAAAGGCAGTTAAAATGCCTGCGTTACTGTGTTGGGTTTTGGGCAGTACAAACCAAATAACCACTAATGCCGCAATTGAGCTAACTATAGCTGAGACAAATCCAGCGCCTGATGTGACTGAAAACCAAGAGGATAATCCGCCAAAAATCAAAGTATAAGATAAGAGTTTCATGGTGTCTGACAACACTTTATTTTTAATGATAACGTTGCTAACAGTGGTGGTTGAAAATGTGTTCATAATTTATCCCCTAGGATTAAGCGTGTAAAATACTGCTATTTTATACCGAGAGACCTGTGCATAACTATGAATAATCATCAAATTGAACACAGTTTAAAAACACACTTAGTCTTGCTGGGGGTGAAGTTAAAAAATGTCCAATTGAATATAATCTGTCATTTTGCTAATTATCGCTATTTATGCAAAAGTTTTACTAAATATAAAACAATTATATGAAACTGATTTTAGGGTTAGGAATAACAGGTTTTTCCATTGCTCGATTTTTAACACAAGAAAATATTCCTTTTAAAATAGCGGATTCTCGCCAATGGGGGGAGTATTCATTGAGATTTTCGGCAGAATTTCCAACGGTTGAGATTTTTTCTGGAGATTGGAAAGCGTCATGGTTAGCAGGGATTGATGAAATATTTATCTCACCTGGCATTGCCCAAAAAGACGCTATTGTTGTGTGGGCGCGCGAGAAAAATATCAACATTAGTAACGATATTGAATTATTTTCAAGCGTGGTTCAAGCGCCAGTTGTGGGCATTACTGGTTCTAATGGCAAATCAACTGTGACCCAATTATTGGGCGAAATGGCACGAGCAAATGGCAAAAAAACAGCCATTGGCGGCAATATTGGTAAACCGGTATTGGATTGTTTGGCAGATGATATTGAGTTATATGTGGTTGAATTGTCTAGTTACCAGCTTGATTATACAAAGCATTTAAATTTATTGACGGGCGTGGTGCTGAATATTACACCCGACCATTTGGACCGATATGAAAGCTTCGAACACTACGCCGCTTCAAAATTAAGCTTGTATCAATATTGTCAACAGTCAGTCATTAACATAGATGAACCACTCATTCCTAAAAAATCGTCAGCCACTTATTTTGGGGTTGATATGCCTAAATCAGATCAGGATTTTGGCACGGTAACGTGTCATGGGAGTTGTTATTTTCTCAAAGGTGATGATATATTAATGAATGTGAATGACGTGAAACTTATTGGTGAGCATAATGTCGCTAATATCTTAGCAGCGTTTGCATTGGGTGATCAGATTGGCTTGGATATTTTGGCTATGGTTGAATGCGTGAAAACGTTTAAAGGCTTGGCGCATCGTTTAGAGTGGGTCGCCAAAAAACAACAGATTGATTATTACAACGACTCCAAGGCCACCAATGTCATCGCCGCTATGACAGCAATTAATGCGTTAATCGACAAATATGAACAGATTGTATTAATTGCAGGTGGCATCAAAAAGCAAGAGGATTATAGTGCTTTATTTGCATTGATTGATCGTCATGTATCCAATGTGGTACTAATCGGACAAAGTGCCCAAGCATTAGGCAGCAACATCCATAGCGCAAAACTTAGCTATGCTAGCTCTATAGAAGAGGCGGTTAATACTGCTAGCACTTTAATTGATAGTGGTGTAATTTTACTATCCCCAGCCTGTGCAAGTTTTGATATGTTTGATGATTTTGAGCATCGTGGGCAGGTTTTTAAAGAGTGGGTTTGTTTACAAAGCAAGAAATAATAGCATTTTTTATTTTGCTAATTATTTTTAATTTACGTAAAAATCTCAAGGTATAATGTGATAAAAATTCATAAAAAAATCCTTATGAAACACCTGTTTAAAATCACTTCTTTAATATTACTATTGTCTGTTTTGAATATATCATATGCCAAAAATTTTGTTATCAATGACGAATACAAATCCAGCAACTTTAATTCAAGAATAAAGCAAATTATTATTCATTACACCGTATCTGATACTGAACAAGCATTTGAAGAATTATTGGGTCAAGACAAGCACAGATCGGTCAGTTCTCATTATCTAATCAACAATATAACCAGTAAAAAATATCCTGATTATATCTATCAATTAGTACCAGAATCCAAACGCAGTTGGCATGCAGGCGTGAGTACGTGGGGCTCAGATTCAGATTTAAACAATTCCTCTATCGGTATAGAAATCGTTAATAAAGACGGCAATTTATACCCGTTTGCCGAGCAACAAATTGAAGCAGTGATATTTTTGGTTAAACAAATCAAACGGCGTTATGACATTAAAGATGTAGATATTGTTGGTCATTCTGATATTGCCCCAGGTAGAAAAATAGACCCAGGTGTGCTTTTTCCATGGCAAAGGTTGGCTGAAAATGGCCTCGGCGCTTGGTACGACAAAGCCGATATTAAAGACTTTACCCGCACCATCAAATCTGTCCCTGACCGCGAAACAGTCAAACAACTTTTAATTAAATTTGGCTATGATTTTAATACCGCGCCCAAAGACCCTAAGTTGTATCAGTCTATTGTATCTGCCTTTCAAAGGCACTTTAGACCCAGTAAAGTAGAAGGTGTAATGGATTTAGAAACCTATATTATCCTATCAGCTTTGGTGAAAAAATACCGATAAATGCGAGTATTAGGCGTTGTTTTTGATTGCTCAATCAGGGTTCTTTAAAAAAATCAGTTGAAAATTTTTGGATGCTAAGCGCTATCAAAAGATAAACTATAACAATTAATATTAGCATTAATAAATAGTCAACCCTTAAAAACCACCCAACCACTTGATTTATAACAAT
>JAJRPY010000118.1 GCA_024280535.1 Gammaproteobacteria bacterium
AGGAGAAGTAATACACAAATGTAAATCGGCAGTTGATTTAACGGTTGATGTGTAAAAAGAGATGTTGTTTTTAGAGTAACTAATGGTGTCACCCTCTCGTGTAACAGATAATATATCATCAACTGTATAAGTGCCAAATTTAGGTTCTATCTCTACGCCTAATTCTAAAATAGATAAAATTCCCTCATTGGCAAATATGGCATAATCAATCTCGTTGTAAGACAAGGTTGGGGGTAACTTAGCAGCCAAGCCAAATTTAAACTGGCTGTCTTCTACCTGCCCCACTTTAAGGGACATTCCACCAGCTTTAATAATATTTGATGAAAAAACTAGGCTGTGATACCAACCTGTCTGTTTTGAAGTATTTGTAATGGTATTGATATTTGTCACCGTATAGCCGGCGCCTTGATCAAACGTTGGTACAAAAAAAGCAGGAGAAGATGCGGTGGTTTTTTCTTCCACATAGCGAATTAAATCATCTTTGCCATCATTGAATTGATGTTGCACATCTTTAAAGTCTGTCAAGATTTGCAATTGGGTTAAATTAATACCCACTTGCGCTTTATCGGCTGGAAATTGTTTAAAACCATAGGATTTTGGATACTTATTGATGCTGGATAGCAGTGTAGGGGTGCTGGTTTGTAATAGTTTGTTGAGGGTCAGCAGTCGTGAAAATTTGATAATAATAGGCAGTTGAGACTCAGCAGAACTTTCAGGAGATAGAAAATCAAGCACCCAGTCTGTCGGATTCATGGCAAATAATGCCTGCATCATAACTTGGGGTGCGTTTAAGAAGTTAGCCACGGCATCAATTAGTTTGGTGACGACTTCATCGGTTACCTTGCCTTTGGTCAAGGGTATTAAGGCTTTGATGGATTTGAGCCATTTGGGGAAATCTTTGGCAGCAAAGCCTAAATCAACATAACGACTGATGGTGCCATTGATAATATAGTCCACCTGAAAAATATTAATGCGGTATTTTTGCATCCACAAGGTGGTTTTGGCTAATAGGATTAAATGGTCAATTGATTTACCCTCAGCATCTAAATTTGAGTGGGCTTGGTTGAGATTATTATTAATGAGAGCGAACTCAGTGATATTGATGTTTAGCCAAATACAGAGAGAACTGCAAGAATATAACAAGGATAAGTTTTCAACGGTTAAAGGCAGTTTTGGCGTGGTAATACCCAGGGTTTTTAATGCATAGCGACCTAAGGTTAATAAATCGACTTTGCCTAAGCCTAGTTGGCTTAATACATTGGCAATAGGCAGAGGTATGTTTTTATCAGATATGTCCCATATTTGCACTGTGTCTTTGTAAAAATCAGGGTTGCCTGAGTAGGTCGGGTGGTAAGGGTTGTTGTTAGTGGTACTGTTGAAAATAACATCAAAAGGCGCTGTGGATGTTTCACCAACGCCGACACCATAAGTTTTGACAATGCCCAAACTGTTTAATATATCAGCTACAGGTTGTTGCAATAAATCGGCTAGTTGATAAATTTTCCCTACCGTTTTAAGTTTGTCATCACTTAAAGCATCAACGCGGGTTTTTTGTGTGCCACTGTCATAGGGTGCCAGGCCTGTGATTAAAAATTCTGCCACATTTAACAACCAATCAGTTTCTTGAAATGTTAGCCCGATGTATTGAGAAAAGCGGATAAAACGCCCAATCATATCAAGACTATCAACAATAACGGCACTATCGCTGGCTATGGCTAGATTTTCAATCAGTGCATCTTTGGTGTATTTATCTTTGATATAAAAATAATGCTCAGTGACCGATTTATGTTGGGCAAGGTGTTTGCTAATGTAGAAGTTTGCTGCATTTTTGACTTCAATATCAACATTTAAATTTTGCTCAAATAAATCAACTAAGCCCTTGGCAGTTAGCTCAGTTTGCTTGGAAAAATTAGCGCATTGCTCGATGCCTGAAAAAGGCGTTGCTCCTGCTGCTAGCCCCCAAAGTGCGGCTTGCTCGTTTAAATTGGTGTTTATCGTGGTGACTAAGTTGCTTTGGTTGGGTGATAAGGTTAATAATTCGCGGAAAAGATGCTCTTCTGCTACTTGCAATGTTTTGTAAATGGTTGGCAAACTATGCCCAACTTGATTAAGCCCAGAATGAATTTGGGTTAATGGCAAACAAAAAGGCATATTAAACGGGTAAACTGCCTTGTCCAGCCAAGCAACATAGTCTTTTTTTGCAGCAGGAATTTGTGCTTGCAATAAGGCATCAATTCTTTCGTTGACAATTTTTAATTTTAACACCTCAGTGGTGGTGTTTTTTTCTGTTAATGGCAATTCTTTGATATCGGGTCTTCTGTCAAAAAAATGCAATCCTGTTGGAATGGTAGCTTTATTAGCATCACTAATATAAGTTTGAGTAATGCGCATTAAATCTAATAAATACGCCGCAGGACCAAAAATAGAGCTAAATTCAGAACAATCATAATAATCAAGGTCGCCAAATAGCATTTCATAACTGGGCAAGTCTTCAAAAGAAGCGAATATTTCAGGGTCTGCCGAGTATGCTTTGGTTTTGGAGAATTTGCCGGATGAATGTAGATTTTTTACATTGACCATCATGTGCATACTGGCTGATCGGATGCTTTGGGCAACGTTGTAAGCGTCTTTTAACTGTGCACTGTCGGGAAAATCTTGGCACGACTGTAAAAATTGATCAAGTGGCATGCTGGCAATATGATTGGCGGAATAAAAACCTTTATCTATCAAATAAGTTACTGTGTCACTAGAAACATTTAATCGCATTAACCTTTGTTGTTGGGCAAGCGCTTTCCATTGTTTGCTATACTGAGTTATATTATGTTTTTCTAAAATCGTTTTATCAAATAGATTGACGGTTTGAATGTTCATAGAATTGTCCTTATTTGGGGTTGCGTTGTTATTTTTTTGGTATGGATGTTCATTAAGATAATATTAATCAAGATAAAGCATAAATCAAACTTGGTGTATATAATACTTTTACCTGAGCAGTGGAATCAACAACTGAACCAGTAGAAACTGCAATAGCAATGTTATCAACAGCAGATATTGAAGCTTTATCGTTAAACATAATGTAAAAACCATTGGTATCATTAGTATTATTAAAAATACGAGTTCTTAACTCAGTAATTGAGGCTTTGTTGTTTTCGATATTAGCAGTTAAAAGTAGTTTGCCAGTTGGTTGTATGGTTGATGTATAGAATACAGTGCCATTTTTAGAGTAAGTAACAACGCCAAAATTTGCTGCGATAGATAGTGTATCGTCAGTTGTATATTGTCCGTATTCTTTTAGTGTTTTTCCATTCTCTACAATAGCAATATTCCCAGATTTGTTTGTCTGTAGGCCATATTGCTCGGTTTTTGAAGCAGTTAAATAGACTGTTACTGTTGAGTTGGTTTGTCCTGCTTGATAAAAAACACCGCCATTAGTAAAACTTGATGCCGCAGTAAAAATGCAATTGTTAGTTAGGCTTAATACTGTGTTGTAGTTGATAACGACATAATTTGTACTTTGAGTAAACTTTGGCATTCTATTTTGATTAACGGTGGCAACTACAACATTGTTGTAACTTACTTCAGAAGTTTTTGTATTAAAGTTAATACCATTAATATTTTGTATATTAAAAAAACTGCTACCAGGTGTAGTCTGGCTTGACACTATATTGGTAATAGTCGTATCTTTGGTTCTAAGCATGATAAGAGTACGACTTGCAGGGTTTGGAGAAGTTATTGCCGTTGCAAAAAAAGGAATGTTGTTTTTAAGAAAAACAAGCTTAAGTAGCTTGGTTGTTGAATTGTCCGATACCATAGAAAGAACATCATTCTGTGTATATGATGTATGAAGATCTATTGGATGTGGACGACCTTCCATAAAAAGAATTTTTCCAGTACTGGTTGTCACTATACCATTAATATAGTTGTGATCTGGAGGGGTTGTGCCTGTTTTAGGAGCATGAGTTACTCCTAGTAATACATATTTATCAGTTTGCCCCATCCTAGCAGATGTTACCACTGTAACACCTACAAGCGGCTGCTCTCCGTAAGCAAAACTATTCCACTCTTCTTTTGCGGTACTAATCAAAGAGTTTTGATTTACAAGCTTATAATTCAATCCTGTAAATTTTGTTACAATAAATGTTTTTTGATTAGTGGGTATAAAGTTGCGCTGATATACATTGCTAACAAAAGCACCCGGCTCTTCAAAGGCAACACAGAAGTGCATAGTTTTAACCGAGGTGATAGTTGACACATAAAAAACTACTGAATTTTTCGAATAAGCAATAGTATTTCCGTGCCGTTCAACAGCCAAAACATCTTTAGTTGTGTATTTGCCAAATCCTGGAATGAATTTACTGTTTTCTAAAATTTGAATCTCTCCCGTATTTGTTGCAAATATGCCAAATGTGATTACTTTATATGCCGTAGTCCAGTAGTCTGGAGTAAAGCCAAATATAACTCGTTGATTGGTTTGCCCTATATTAAGGTAAACCCGCCCCTCAGCAATGGGTGTTTTTGAGCAAGTAATGCTATTGTCCCAACCACGGGTTGCTGAGATGTTTGTTATGGTATTGTGATTAGTAATTTTAGTATTTTGCCCTAAAGAAAGATCCGGTATAAAATGAGTATCTTGTGGATAAGAAGTTGTAAACTTAAGGGCGAAATTTTTTAAATTAGCAACATTCTTAAAAACAACAGGATTCTGATCAGCTGGAACAGGGTCAACTGATGTGGGTGTCTTTATTGTTAGTGGGTTATTTTTATTATACATTAGAAGGCCTTCTATTATTATTTTGAAAAGTTAACACTAGTCGTACAAACAATATCTTCAGTAATTCGTTTGCTGATTGTATTGTTAAAAGTAATCTTAAACCAAGTAAATCTAATAAATATGCTACAGGACTGAAAATAGAACTAAATTTAGAACAATCGTAATAATCAAGGTCGCCAAATAGCATTTCATAACTGGGTAAGTCTTCAAAAGAGGCAAACATTTCAGGATCTGCTGAGTATGCTTTGGTTTTGGAGAATTTGCCAGATGAATGTAGATTTTTCACATTAACCATCATGTGCATACT
>JAJRPY010000119.1 GCA_024280535.1 Gammaproteobacteria bacterium
AATATGACGATGTTGCTAATAATCAGCGCAGGGTCATCTATAGTTTGCGCGATGGGCTGATGAGTACAAATGATGTCCAAGCGCGTTTTATTGAGATTAGAGCGCAGGTTATTAGCCATTTGTTCACCCGTTATATTAGTGCAGGGCAAACCGAAGAAAGCTGGGATGTAGAGGGCTTGTATAATGCCTTAAAAGCAGATTATCATGCAGAACTTCCTTTGCAACAATGGCTTGATGAGGGGGTTGATGTTGATGAGTTAGAAAATAGAATTGTTGAAAGTTTGAGTGCAATTTGTGATTATAAAGAAGAGGTGGTTGGCACCGAATCCATGCGCAGTTTTGAGAAGGCTGTTATGCTACAAACACTGGATCATTATTGGAAAGAGCATTTGGCTGCTATGGATTATCTACGTCACAGTGTGAATTTACGTGGCTATGCGCAAAAAAATCCAATTCAAGAATATAAGCGCGAGTCTTTTGCTATGTTTACGGAGTTGTTAGAGGTGATTGATGTAGAAATTGTCAAATCGCTATCCAGTGTTACGATTAACGAAGAGACCCAGGCGGCAGATGTTGAGCAACAAGATAATGCCGCCGCCATTGCTCAACATGAAGCGCCAGCAGCCGACAGTGAGCCGAGCAAAACACCAGAAACCATTCAAAGATCAGGCAAAAAAGTGGGTCGCAACGATCCATGCCCTTGCGGTTCTGGCAAAAAATACAAAAATTGCCATGGCTAATACGCCATCAGCTCGATATTATATTGGGCTAATGTCAGGCACCAGTATGGATGGGGTAGATGGGGTGATAATGAATGAAGATTGTCAAAAAATCATCACCTCAACGTACACGCCGTATCCCGCAGCATTAAAAACACGCTTGCAACAATTAAGCCAAACTGGACGCACTTCTTTGGCAGATTTAGCACAGGCTGATATTGCCGTAGCCCAATTATTTGCACAAACTGCCAATCAGCTATTAACTCAAAGTGGGATAGACAAAAATCACATTCACGCAATCGGCTCGCATGGACAAACCATTTTTCATCAAGGCGGCGTGTATTCTATGCAAATTGGCCATGGGGCGTTAATTGCTGAGCAAACAGGCATTACCACGGTGGCTGATTTTCGTATGCAAGATATTGCCGCTGGCGGACACGGCGCGCCACTCACCCCTGCCTATCATCAATATAGGCTAAATGGCAGCGATGGTGTGATGATTAATTTGGGCGGTATTGCCAATATTACCCTGATTAAAAACAACCAAGTGACAGGCTTTGACACCGGCCCTGCTAATACGCTTTTGGATGCGTGGATTAAACAAGAAAAAAACCTTGAGTACGACCAAGGTGGCGCCTGGGCAAGCACTGGCGTGGTGGATGGCATGTTGCTGGAGGCACTACTGGCAGATGCTTATTTTCACGCCCCGCCTCCTAAAAGCACAGGCCCAGAATATTTTAACCTAGAGTGGCTAAATCCTTATTTATCTGTTAATTATTTACCACAAAATATTGCTCGCACTCTGCTGGAATTGACCGCCTTAAGTGTTAGCCAGCATATTCCAGTAGGTCAAACAGTGTATTTATGCGGCGGCGGCATACATAATTTACTACTGGTTGAGCGCTTAAATGTACTAAATCCACAGAGTGCTATTGTTACTACCAACGATTTTGGCATGGATGCAGATTTTGTTGAAGCCGCCGCCTTTGCTTTTTTTGCCAAACAAACCATGGCAGGCAAGCCATCAAACCTGCCATTAGTAACAGGTGCAAAGCATCAAAGTATATTGGGTGCTGTTTACGCAACCTAAAACAATCTGTTCAAAAAACCATTGTGTTGAACAATTTATGGGTAACATATTGCAATGTGATGGTTTTTTACACAGGCAGTTATGCAATATATTGATGATATTCTAAAAAATAATTTTGAGACACCCAGTATTTTGAAGGAATTGAGAGTGTATGTCAAAGTATGACAAATTCCGCAATATTAATTAACAGTCTATTCTTACAAGAGGCGCAAGACAGTTCAGAAGCATTATCAAATAAACAAGGGTGGATTGTTGAAATTATCAAAACTTGGGCGGGAAAATTATTACTTTAATCATCGATTGATTGAAGTGCTATCTAATGTGGCAAATATGAAAAGTGAGGTGTAAAAATATATGAATAACCATCAAAAATCCACTTTCCGTTCACTTGCTAACTTTATTTATGTAACTTGTATAATAGGCAAAGAAAGCAACGATTTTTGAACAGAATATGAATAATAAAACTTTAACACTGCTTAAGCCAGACGATTGGCATCTACATGTGCGTAGTGGCGAGGCGCTTAAATCGGTCATTGGGGCAAGTGCCAGACAAATGGGGCGGGCAATTATTATGCCTAACCTTAATCCACCTGTTACGAATAGTATGCAGGCAAATGCTTATCGAGACGAAATTTTATCTGCCTTACCAGCAAAAAGTGAATTGACCCCGCTGATGGTTTTGTATTTAACCGATACCACCACACCTGAAATAATTACCCAGGCGCATAGTGCAGATGTAGTAGCGGCAAAACTTTATCCTGCAGGGGCTACAACCAATTCCACTCGTGGCGTCACGGATATTCAAAATATTTATACCGTATTAGAAGCTATGCAAAAAATAGGAATGCCACTTTTAGTACATGGCGAGGTGACCCGTAGTGAAGTAGATATTTTCGACCGTGAGGCAGTATTTATTGATGAAGTTTTAAGTCAAGTAGTGCAGGATTTTCCCGAATTGAAAATTGTATTTGAGCATATTACCACTAAAAATGCAGTAGAGTTTGTGTATGAAAGTAGCAAGCAAATCGCTGCCACCATCACCCCACAACACCTATTAAATAATCGCAATGATATGCTAGTAGGAGGTATTAAGCCACATACCTATTGCCTGCCTGTGCTTAAACGTGCTGAACACCAATATGCACTGATTGAGGCGGCAACTAGTGGTAATGCTAAATTTTTCTTGGGAACCGACTCCGCACCCCATGCAAAACACGACAAAGAATCTGCTTGTGGCTGTGCCGGTGTATTTTCCGCACCGCATGCCATTGAACTCTACGCACAAGCATTTGACCAAGCAGGTGCGATAGACAAATTAGAGGGTTTTGCGTCAAAATTCGGTGCAGATTTCTACACGTTGCCACATAATACTAGCACGCTTACTTTAATAAAACAAGATTGGGTCGTGCCAAAGCGTTATGAATTTGCCAATGGCATTATTGTGCCGTTTATGGCAGGTCAAACGCTCAATTGGACACTTGTTTAACATTAGAATAATAGCGACAATAGTACTTTTATGATTGCTCATAATGATGCAAAAACCACTGCTTAAATGGGTTATTTTTTAAAGGTTAGTACAAAATTCACTGCCACCTTGTTAGAGATGCTTAATCCGCCTACTGTTTCGGCTAATTTAACCAAGTTTTTAGCAGGGATTCCATAATCACTAGCATTGATAATAGTGGGTTGCATAGAGGTAATTAACAATCTGCTTTTATAAGTTTTGGCAACCAAAACAGTGAGTTTTAAGGGCTTTGTTTTTCCATAGAACTCTAAAGTTGCCGGTATGTCCATTTTCTTATAAGAAGAGATTGATTTTATTTTTTCCATATCAATTTTTGCTTTAATAACGGCTTTGGGAAAATTGACCACATTAAAAAATAGACTTTGTATTCTGCTATCTCTTATAGGTATTTTTGTATCAATACTGTCTAAATGAATGCTTATTTCAACTTCTCCTGAGTTGGAAATTGTTCCTTCTACGTGTTTAAAAACCGCAGGCTCAATGACATATTGTTTTTTTATCGTGCTAAAATTAATGATTGAATGACGACTATCAACCGTGTAGCTATCCCCTGCAAATACAGTATTAACGCTTATCATTAGCAGCAATGAAAATAGCATAGTAATTTTGTTTATTAAGCGCATTTTTATTTACCCTAGTTTGAAAGATATTGCATCATACTTGAATTTTTAAGGATATGCAAATTAACCCCTGTATAGTGAAAAACGGTTTGTTTAAAAAGTGCTGATTGTTTGCTCGCCTGCTTTACAAAGCATTAAAAAATCTTTTGGTATCTTGAACGTCAAGTTCAATTTGTTTTTTTAACGCCGTAAAGTCGTCAAAGTTTCTCTCGTCTCTAATTTTATGCTTAAAGGTGATTTTTGCATCAAGCCCATAAACTTGCTGGTTAAAATCAAAGAGAAACACCTCCAGCAAAGTTTCTGTGCCATTAATCACTGGGCGGTTACCTACACTGCAAACGCCTTGGTAAGTAATGCCACCCAACTCAACGGTGACAGAAAATATGCCATGAACAGGGCTGATTTTGCGTTTAATAGGAATATTGATAGTGGGAAAGCCAATGGTGCGACCATTTTTTAATCCGTGAACAATAGTGCCAAAGATAGAAAACTCACGCCCCAACATTGCTGATGCTGTGGCCATATCGCCTTGCTTTAAGGATAAACGAATATTGGAGCTGCTAATACGCCTATTCTTGTAAAGGATGCTACGCGTATTCTCTACAGTGAAATTATTGGTTTTTGCCAAATCTTGCAATAAAGAAAAATCACCCTGCCTATTTTTGCCAAAATGAAAATCATCACCAATTAAGCAGTGCTGCATGCCCAATTGCTTGCACAAAATTGCTTGCACAAAATCTTGTGCTGTTAATTGAGAGAAGGCTTGATTAAAGTGAATAATGAGATGTATGTCCACGCCAAGATTAGACAAAAAATGGTATTTTTCTTTAAAACTACTCAATAACGCCTGTTCGTTGCCAAAGAATTGTTGTGGCGTGGGTGCAAATGAAATCAACACAGAGGGTAGGTTTTTCTCTTTTGCTTTGGCCGTCAGTCGCAAGATAATTTTTTTATGCCCCTTATGCACACCATCAAAATTGCCAATGGTCACAACACTGCCTGATTGTGGTTTTAGGTTTTTTAGTCCACGAATGATTTTCATAGGGCTGTATTTTAATCTAATTCTGCGATAATTTTCTTAACAGGCGCGGGCAGTCCAACTTTTAATGTGGCAATAGACTGAAACCCCTTGCTTTTATTGCAATTTATTAATATAGGGCTAATCAGCAGATGATAATGAGTAAAGCTGTGTTTAATCACGGGCAGTCCTTTTGTTACGTCTGCATTTTTGTCAAAGGCTTTGATGTGCTTGGTAATATTTTGCATATCAATTTCACATTCTGCAAAACTCCACAAACCGCCCCAGATGCCCTTTTTGGGTCTTTTTTCTAGGTAAATCTCTCCAGCAACATTCTGATAAATCAACATTGCTACTGAGCGTGTTGGTTTTGTCTTTTTGGGTTTTGGATTGGGATAATCGCGCTGCGTTTTGTGTTGTTTTGCTTGGCAACATTGTGCAAGCGGGCAATGTGGGCAATCGGGTTTAGAGCGCGTGCATAGTGTTGCACCTAAATCCATAATAGCTTGTGTGTAGTCAGCATTGCGCTTATTAGGAGTGTATTGTTTAGCCAAGTGCCAAAGTTGGTTAATTGTATCTTTTTGCGAGTAATGTCCTTTAACTTGATGGTATCTTGCAAGAACTCGTTTGACATTGCCATCAAGTATGGCGTGTTTTTGCCCAAAACTAAGTGATAAAATTGCGCCCGCAGTGGATTGTCCAATACCGGGCAAGGCGATGACTTGCTCGAATTTTTGAGGGAATTTTCCGTCGTAGTCGTAGGCGATAATTTTGGCCGTTTTGTGTAAATTTCTAGCCCTAGCATAATAGCCCAATCCTGCCCATTGCGCCAAAACAGCATCTTCTGGGGCGGCTGCTAAATCATTTAAGGTGGGAAATAGGCGGGTAAATCGGTTGAAATAATCAATAACTGTTGCCACTTGAGTTTGTTGGAGCATAATTTCACTTAGCCAAACGTGATAGACGTTGGCGCAAGGATGGTTAGAATTGCTCATATTGTGTGTCGCTTGCCAGGGTAAATTGGTGCGTCCGTGCTGATCGAACCAAGCAAGCAGCTGGCTTGAGAAATCTAACAAGTGATGATTATCCGAGTATAACCCAACGATGGGCAAAATATAAGGCAAAGACTAATACTAAGCCGAAAAGATAAGTGGCAATGCATTGCTTGACGGTGCTAATATCGCAGTTTTTCTTGCAATTTAGCTGAATGTTAAACAAGATGAACAAAGTCCAGATTATTGTCAGAAACAATAAGCCATAATTGATAATTGTAAGTGTTTCCATATTGGTTGATGGGTTGTGCTAACTATAAACTATGATAAACAAATTTAAGCAGTTGGGGGTTTTATTTTAATTTTAGTGGGTCGGTTGGGTCGATGCCGTCCATAAAGGGTTTTTTCACGTCTTCATGGGTGGTTTGATAAACACAGCCAATCCAGTTGCTAATAATTTGCCGAGTAGCATCATGCCAAGTATTGTCTAGCGTATCGCTAATTAGGTTTTCGGGAAAATCTGCCAGAGTAAAATCACCTGCCAGTAATTTGGTTTTATATTCGTTAAGAATGGCCTTGTGTTGTTTATTCAGGTAATGTTCGGGAAAAATAGGGTAATCATCAATTGAATTGGACAAAAATCTAATAATATCGCGCTTGTATTCTTTGAGCAGGCTGATGGTGTCGTATTCTGGATGTCCTTGAAAAAACACGATACGCAGTAAATCTTCGCTTACGCACAGATGCGCGCCCACCTCGCTATCTACTAAAATGTGAATGCTGGCTGTCTCAAACTGGGCTTTGGTAATTTCATTAAAGCGCGAGTGAGGTACATTAAACCCAGTATTAACACCGCTCATCAATGGGTGGCGACGATCTTTAATGTGATGCTTGAACACCCCCCAGCATTTAGTTGGCATGGCTCGACGTGGCTGAGCATAGTTAAATTCCATCACCGCATGCGTGGCCAAACAAGAGCATAGTGTGGAAGTTACATGTGCATACGACCAGTTAATAACAGATTTTAATTCTTGATAAAATGGGGTTTTTTGCAGATCAGCTTGCTCAACATGAGCGCCGGTAATAATCAACGCATCTAGCCCTTGCGCTTGAATTTCTGCCACGCTTAAATAGTGTGCTGCAATGTGTTTTGCAGCTTTGTCGCCACGGTTAATTGAAGGCAGGGTGAAAGGGTGTAGATAAAATTGTGCGATTTGATTAGAATGCCCAATTAAGCGAAAAAATTGGCGCTCGGTTGCCTCCAGTGCTGCATCAGGCATCATATTGAGCAACCCGATGTGCAATTCACGAATTACCTGCTGATTGGCGCGGTCTTTGCTTAAAACCACTTCCCCTTCGGCTTTAAGGCGTGCAAATGAAGGCAGGTTTGAATGGGCAATGAGTGGCATTAGCGCATGGCTCCTTCGATTAATTGAAAGACTTCAGCGGCATGGGTGCATTGGTATAAATCCTCGCTATCAATGGTGTAGCCGTATTGTTGCGCGATGGCCTCGTATTTTGGTTTTCTGTGTGCTAATAGGCGTGGAAAAATCCAGCGAACAAAGGCTTCTGGGTCTATTTGTGCTACATAAGTAAAATTATTTTCCGCTAAGTAGTGGGTTAATTGTTGTTGTAGAAATGTTGCTTGATAATACAAAGGTTTGGGCTGCGCTTGGGCGCGCTGGATGAGCGTTTCTTCATTAATTTTACTGGCACGAATATATATAATAATCGTGTGTTCGGACAATAGCTGATACACCTTGTCATCTTCTAATTCGCATAAAGAGCCACCTGCATCATTGATAAAATTGTCCACCCCCTGAGCCTGCGCTTTTTGAATAAATTTAGGCACGTCAAGCATGGTGTTTACTTCCGCTTGTCGGTGCAAGGCTTGGCGGCGAACAAATTCATCAATTGGCAGCCCGCCTAATTCTGGGTTGCCCACTTTGCCTAAAAAAGCCGATACGGAAGATAGATTATCAAAGGTGATATTATTTTGAATGCTGATTGATTGATTGTCTAATAGGCTTTTAAGCCAGCTGTCTTGCCTGGCATGCGCTTTGATGTTGTTTAGAATGGCTTGGTTGAGGTAACGCTCGCCTATGCGATAGTCGCCTGAATAATGAAAATAGCGATCTTCTTTGGAGAGTAGTTTTGCCAGATGCGTTTTGCCCACGCCAGACATACCCAATAGGGTTAAGCGCTTTTGCTTGGCATGGTTAAATTCATCAGCAGAAAGTCTCATGGCTGGGTTTTAAGGTTAAATTCTTTGCTAGAGTAAGCCATCTGCTTTAAACATATCGCGTATGCCACGAATTGCTTGGCGCGTTCGATGCTCATTTTCAATCAGCCCAAAACGCACATACTGATCGCCGTAATCGCCAAATCCAATACCAGGCGAAACCCCTACTTTGGCAATTTTGAGTAATTTTTTGGTAAATTCAAGTGAGCCCATGGATTGATAAAATGCTGGAATTTTGGCCCAAACAAACATAGTGGCCTTGGGCGGCGTTACTGCCCAGCCGATAGCATTTAGTCCGTCACATAGCACATCACGACGATCTTGATACATGGTGGATATTTCGGTTACACAGGTTTGATCGCCCTCTAGCGCCTCGATGGCAGCCACTTGAATTGGGGTAAACATACCATAGTCTAAGTAAGATTTTATTTTAGCAAGTGCACTTACCAAGGTTGGGTTGCCGACCATAAAGCCTACTCGCCAGCCAGGCATATTGTAACTTTTTGATAATGAGAAAAATTCAACAGCAATGTCTTTAGCGCCTTTGACTTGCAAAATACTAGGTGCAATATAGCCATCAAATACAATATCCGCATAGGCCAAATCTTGAATCACCCACAATTCGTGTTCTTTGGCAATCTTAATGACTTTTTCGAAAAAATCCAGTTCAACGCATTCAGTAGTTGGGTTTGATGGATAATTAAGCACTAGCATTTTAGGCTTTGGCCAAGTGTTTTTAATGGAACGTTCTAATTCGGTTAAAAAATCATCATCCGGACCACAAGGCACGTGTTGAATATCCGCACCAGCAATAACAAAGCCGTACGGGTGAATTGGATAGGCAGGATTAGGCACCAAGACGGTATCACCTGCCCCAACGACCGCTTGAGCCAGATTTGCCAAGCCTTCTTTAGAGCCGATAGTGACGATGGCTTCCGTTTCAGGATCTATGTCAACCTCAAAGCGTTTTTTGTACCAATTGGCAATTGCCTTACGTAAGCGTGGAATGCCGCGTGAAGTAGAATAACGATGGGTGTCTTTGCGCCGCGCCGCCTCGACTAATTTTTCAACAATGTGATCAGGAGTTGGCTGATCGGGGTTGCCCATGCCGAAATCAATAATATCTTCCCCGCGTGCACGTGCCTTTAATTTGAGCTCGTTGGTTACGGCAAAAACGTAGGCAGGCAGTCGCTTAATTCTGGGGAAATCGTGGTTCATAATGGTTAATTAATGGCCAAAAGTTCCACTTCAAAGATTAGTGTGGCATTTGGCGGAATGGCAGTGCCGGCGCCCATTTCGCCATAAGCCAGTGCTGAAGGGATGGTGAGTTTGCGCTTGCTACCTATTTGCATGCCTTCAACGCCCTGATCCCAGCCAGGAATAACTTGCCCAACGCCCAATTTAAAATCAAACGGCTGAGCCCTATCAACGCTAGAATCAAATTGCTTGCCATTTGTTAGCCAGCCAGTATAGTGCATAGAAACTTGGTCGCCTGCTTTGCAAGCCTTGCCTGTGCCGGGTGTTAATTCTTCAATTATTAAATCTGCCATTTTGTTCTCCTAATAAGTTAAGGTAATATTGTAAGCGCTAAATTTTCTAATATTAAGCACACCGCAATCAAATATTAAATACTGAGCCTTGATGCCTTTTAATACGCCAGAAATAATCGGCGTTTTGTCAAAATTTAGCGCGTTAATTTTGCTGGGATATTCTATCACAGGATAGGCTATTTTTAACGCTGGATTGTCGAGTATTTGTGCGTTGGTGCTATTGATGATTGGCTGGATTTTTTCAAGCAATTCATCTCTAATCGGCAATAAATCGACTAAATCCACTTCATTTTTTAGCATTTTTCGCCAATTGGTTTTGTCGTTAACAAATTGTTTGAGTGCCACTTCCACCTCGCCAGATTTTAAGCGAGTGCCCACCTGCAAAATTGGCAAAGCACTCACAGCACCTTGATCAATCCATCTATGAGGCGTGTTTTGTTTGCGCGTAATGCCAACTTTCACTCCTGATGAATTGGCCAAATAAATCACATGAGGCGCAAAACAATTGTCTAGCCCCCATTCTGGCTGGCGACAAGTGCCTAAATGATGATGGCAAGTTTCCGGCTTCATAATACACAAATCACAACTGGCCAATTTTATGGAACACGGATAACAATGTCCTTGGGAATAGCTTTTGTTGGTTTTTTTGCCACAATGTTGGCAGTGAATAAGTTGGTTGAAACTTAGACTAATCTGTTCGCCGATTAGATCATTGATGCTGAGTAATTGGTCGCCAATCGGCAGTTGGTATTGTGCAATGCCCATGTTAATATGCGTGTGCATTTTGCTAATCGGGCCGCTAAGTTGCATCATCATAATATTAACGTTTAAGTAATTGCTGAATTTGCTGGTATTTTTCAGCGGTTTTGTTGATGATATGTTGGGGCAGTGTTGGGGCAGGTGGGGTTTTGTCCCAGTCTAGCGTTTCCAAATAATCACGGATGATTTGCTTGTCAAAACTCTTTGGGCTAGTGCCGATTTGGTAATCGTCTTTTAACCAAAAGCGCGAACTGTCAGGTGTTAGCACTTCGTCCATTAATGTGAGTGTGTTGTTTTCATCTAGGCCAAATTCAAATTTAGTATCAGCGATGATAATGCCACGTTCTAGCGCAAATTCAGCAGCAAATTGGTACAACGCCAAACTTGCTTGCCTGACTTGGCGTGCCAAATCTTCGCCTAAAATATCCACAGTGGTAGCAAAATCAATATTTTCGTCGTGCTGGCCGACAGCAGCTTTGCTAGAGGGGGTGTAGAGCACTTCGGGGAGTTTTTCGGCTAATTGTAAATTAGAGGCAAGTTTGATACCACAAATACTGCCAGTTTTTTGATAATCCTTCCAACCCGAGCCAATAATATAGCCACGTACAATCGCCTCTATTGCTAAAGGCTTGAGTTTTTTAACAATCACTGCCCGACCTTCAACTTGTTGAGCGTCAGCCTTGCTCAACACAGTATCTAGCGCCTCATGCGTTAGGTGATTAGGCATCATAGTTTGTGTTTTATCAAACCAAAAATTAGCCACCGCAGTCAGCACCGCGCCTTTTTTAGCAATACCATCAGCAAACACCACATCAAAAGCACTGAGCCTGTCTGTGGTGACAATGAGCATACGTTTTTCGTCAATCGTATAAATATCCCTAACCTTGCCTTTTTGGATAAGTGGTAAATTTAGATTGGTGTCAAGTAGGGTGTCCACGGGCTGTCCTTGTTAAGGTTAAAAAAAGCGGTTAATTGGGTATATTTTAATTGATTATCAAAAAATATCAGAGCTTTTATGGACATCCTTTGATTTATGCTAACTAGGGTACGTGGTAAAATAAACGAAAAATCATTATGTTAAAAAAATTACTCATTATTATTACCGCTCTAAGCCCTATGGTGGATGCATCGCCATTGTCTGATAGTGCTATGCGGTTGATCAACATTGGCCATGAAATCGGCTCGCGCAATGTGGTCTTAAGCGGCCAATCTTTATTATTAAAAGGTGCATTTGCGTTCAATGATTTTGATGCCATGTTTGAGATCTCAAAACAAGTCAGGCAAGGCAGCACATTAATGGGCTACCAACCCCAAGAACAAGCAGCTAACAAAATTTTAATCCAATTAATCCGCAGAAGTTACGACCCAGCATTATATCAATACGCCCTATATTTATTAGACGGCAGCCACGGTTTGACAAAAGACGAACTGCTGGCATTAAATTTATTTGAAGAGTCTTTTACCCTCCACGGCAATGCAAAATCCGCCATGATGGCAGCCATTATTCGCAATGAATCCTTAGCCCTAGGAACAAAAAAACCCAATCGAATTGATGCGCTAATTACATTCGCAATTTTAAACAACGTCCCCGGTGCCCAAGCCTATCAAGCGCAATATATCCATAAAGATTATTTGAATGATTTAAAGCCCGATAATTGGCATCAGTGGATTAGCGAGCAGTCGTTATAAAATATTTTTAAAAAATAAGTCAGTATGAAAGTTTGCTTGCAATGGTTTAAAAAATTTTTAAGCCATAAAAAGAACGCCCATCAGAGATGGGCGTCGGGCCAAGCGCATTTAAGTTTGCTTGGTGTGGTACGAGTAATTAGTCAACCCTTAAAAACCCACTCAAAAAAACCAACAACACCCATTTCTCAGGTATCTTAAATCACCAAAGCCTCTCTATTGCTCGGCCCAATAAAAAACCGTTGGTATTTTGCAAAAAATAAGCCAACTTTTTGCCAAAACAAAAAAATACTGGTGACTACCAACCACTTCCTTAAATTCCAAGCACAAGCCGCCATCA
>JAJRPY010000120.1 GCA_024280535.1 Gammaproteobacteria bacterium
AAGATTACCAACATTTTCGATAAATAAAATACTGTCTTCTTCCATGTTTAAAGATTCAAAAGTATGTCCGACCATGTGGGCATCTAAATGGCAGCCCTTGCCAGTGTTGATTTGTATTGCTTCAACACCTGTTTGTTGGATTCTATCAGCATCTTGAGTGGTTTGCTGATCGCCTTCAATCACTTTAAGGCTAAGTTCGTCTTTTAAATATAGCAAACTGGTTTCTAAGATTGAGGTTTTTCCTGAACCAGGACTGGAAACTAAATTAAGTGCCAAAATGCCTTTTTTTAAGAAAAAAGCGCGATTTTCATGGGCATACTGGTTGTTTTTAGACAAAATGTCCATTTCTACTTGGATGATTTTTTGCTGACTCATGCCCGCAATGTTTAGTCCTGCATCGCCTTTGCCATAATGGTGTTGATGAGGGTGGTCGTGTTCATGATGATGGCTCTCATCATGAGTGTGTGTTTCGTTACATCCGCATACTGTGCACATAAATTACTCCTTAATTGATATTTGTTTAATTTTTAATTCTTCGCCACCCGTAACGGTTAATTGGCTGGAATCACATAGTGGGCAAGTGTCGTATCTTTGCTTGACCACCACCGTTTTATCACAACTAAAACACCAAGCACTCGCCTGTGTTTGTATAATTTCTAATTCAGCCCCATCAGCAATACTGGCGCGAACTGCCACCTCAAAACTAAATTCCAGCGCGCTAACCTCAACTCCTGAAAAAGGCCCTATTTCCAGCCAAACTTTGTTAATTGCCTTGTAGTTATTTGCTTTGGCGCTGGCTTCTAAAGAGTCAACAATACTCATACAGATACTCATTTCATGCATCAACCACCTCTATTTTATAGCCAACACAAGGGTCAATTGCATTAACCAGCAGGGTTATTTTATGGGTTAAGTCTTGCTTGCTACTAACATTCAGTGTTTGAATCATTTGTTTTAATACGCCGTGAGGGTGAAAATTCCATTGTGTTGGCGAGAGTATTTGATACGCCTTAACTTGATCCCCCTGAATGCTTAAAGAATGTATGAGCTTTCCACGTGCCGCTTCAACTTCAATAATAGCGTGATTAATGTTGGTAGCAGGTTTGATATCATAGTGAATATCTTCAGCATAAATTTGCCCATAATCACTCTTTATATGCCTCATTAATTCAAATATTTCCAATAATTGAGCGGCAGATCTAGCCAATAATCCAGTACCATATTTAGCGACTAATTGCTGAATTAAAGGCTGATTTATTTGTCTGGCATAGGGTGTGGTTTCATAACAAATTCTGTTATAAGAGGGCTGAGCAATAAAAGTATCGTTACTGAGTAATATTGTCATCTCTTCTGTTGTTATGTTTGGCAAAAACTGAGTGTTAGTATTGCCTAAATCGCTGAATTTGGATTGTTGTATGTGGTGTAGAAATAGCGCACAATCGCTATCTTGGGTTTTTATCCAATAGTCAAAGTTATGGCTACTATCCAAGACTGTTTCGGCGTTAAACTGTGTTCCAATCAAGGTGAGTGTTAATTGTGCCTCTAGTTTTTCCACTAAATCTTTAATGCAGGAAAAGGCGCGCAATATTTTGTCTGTCAAAGACAAGGTGTTGCCTGTTAAAAATAAAATGCCATTGATTTCTTTTAGTGTGGCAAGTAAATCAATCATATTTTTATTTATTTTTTGATTGTTGTCTATACGCCATTTTGAGGCAATACTAAAACAGTGCTCCCGAATGGTTTCTAAGTCTAATAATAGCTGATAAGCCAGTATTTCATTTGCACTCAGAGAAATTATCTGGCACTTATCCAATAAACGCAAAAAAGCAAATCGATGGGCGGTGTTACATAGTTGGTACAAGGCATCTAGTGTTGTTGCCACTTTTTGCACGGGTTGATTGAGGAATAATTGGGGAATGTGTAACGGGCGTGATGAAGCAATCAATACTTCTTTAACAAGACTGGCATTGGTGCTTACTTTGATTGTAATTTCCCCTTCAAGCGGCATTACAAACCTCCTGCACTGGCTTTTCCGCGAAGAAAATCTCTTCTTGAGGCAACGCTGTTAAGTAGGGCGTGGTCTTTTATACTCTGCTGCTTTTGTTGCTCTTCTTTTTGGGCTTTTTTAAAATCGTCACTGTGTAACAATTGTGCCATAATTGCCTCGGCTGTTTCAACAGCTTGTGCTTGGGTGCTAAAATCAAACATTGGTGAAAACAGGGAGCAAGTTAAATAAACGCCAAATTCATCGTCTAACTGGGTTAGAAAAGAATATTCGCCATCTGGAAATAATATATTGGCAGTTTGACCAACTCTTGATTTTTGCTGCATGGTTGTTTTTGGCAATAAAACAAGATTCATAAACCAAGGTGTAATTAATACCCCGACTGCTGAGGCAAATTCACTGTTATCTTCGCCCCAGTCAACAAAACCCACCGTTTCCACTGCCAGTTTGTTGTTCAAAATAGGGACATTGCTCATTTTGTACGTATGCACATATTGGTAATGAGTTTTTAAGCGTTTAACGTTATTATCCATACCCGTCACTATAAAATATCGCCCCTGTCAATAACCATAAATTGGTCCATAAACCCATCACAATTTGGACAATGCCAATATTCTGGCAACTGGGTAAACGCTGTATTTTTTGCTATTTGCCAATAATCATCACCTTGTTCGGGCTGATACACATAATGGCAAATTTTGCACTCCATGCAGGCATCATCGGATATTTTCTCGCCATCTCCTAAATAACTACCCTCAAAAGTCTTCATAATTCGTCGCTAAATTCCTTTAATCGCTCGGTGCTATCTTGTATATCTTCCGGAGCAGCACAGGCAACAATAGGAATATTTGTAATTTCAATCGTGCTGAGAATTTCGTTATCAGTGGAATTAAAATATTTCACCCACCAAATAGCGCTAATCCCTGTTGAGGTAATACGACAATTGCCGTAGCCTCTTGATAATATAACCGTATCACCCAATCCTAGTACATTATTGATGGCAGTTAAATCTTCCTCCGTATGGGGTAATAGCGTTAAATTAATGGCATCTGGTAGAATGTTTGATACCTCGTATTCTTGTCTTTTATCCTTTAACTCGGTCAAAATAGCAGGGGCATTGATCACACTTTCTGGCAATAGGGCGCTATCAAAAAAGATTTGACTGGATTTGTGCTGATTGAGCGTTACAACCGCTTCTGGAATATCACCCACCTCAATACAATCACTGATTAGCCGATTTTCAAGGTCAACAATTGTAATTCGCCAAAGCCCTGTAAAAATAGACTCTTGAATATTAATCGTTTGCTCTTTTTGGTTGATAATAGCACTGACTTCACCTTCGCCCAATAGGGTATTAAGATAGGCTAAATTATCCTCATCCAAGCCCTGAACCACAAAAGACAAATTGGCGTTTTCGACCTTATAATTAAGCATTTTTGTATGAATATGCTCCAAAAACGCTTTGCACTGGGATAAATCATGGCTTTCGTCCCATTCGTAAATTTTGCTATTCACATCAAAAGTGGACATTTCTGTGGGCATTTCCATATAGGCTAATTTATCCTCCTCGGTAACAGTTTGCGAACCTGCACCTAACAAACTTGTTGGGATGGGTGGAATTGGTATTGATGACATATTAATTCTCCTAGTTTTGGGTCAATTCTATGTTGGCAGGCGCTGATGTTGGCTCAGATAGCATCAATTTTTGGATTTGATGCATGTAATCATCCCAATCTTGTACTTTGGAAATAGTGCCTAAAAAGCCACCGTCTTTGAAAAACACCAAAGAAGGCCAGGTGGTAAAGCCATAATGACGCTGAATCTTCATTTCATCATCACGACTAATGATAGCAGGCATAATTTTATTGCTAAAAGCCGAGATAAGTTCTGGCAGAATGACTGCAACATCCAGACTTTCTGGAAATAGCTTGGCATCATTGCAAAAAAACAAAACGCTATAATGATGCTGATTGATAAAACCATCCACTTCATCTGCTGATAATAATGGGTACTGATTGTGGTCAATCAGTTGTTGTATTAACGCTGGAAACATAAACTACTCCTTGTTTAAAAATGGGTTAATCGGCTCTCGGTCAATTAAATCGCCAAATAATTGCTGTATTTTGTCTTCTTGTCCGCCAATCGCAGCCAGTGAAACGGCTGTTAATGCAGCATCAATTTCTTTTGCCTTGCTGGCTGAAATAACTTCTCTGGCAGCATCAATAAAAACCAATACCCAAGTGCCTGTTATTTGCGCGCCAACTAATTGCATATTAATGGTTTTATTAACGCCATTATCTTGGCAAGTTGCAAAAGTATCGCTCATACAATCGACAACTTGCATAGGGATGCCAATACACATTTACTCGCCCTCGAAATGTTTTCTGCCATCCACAAAAACATTGGTATTGCAATTGGCATCAACTAATTCACGTTGTCTTTGCTCAAAAGCAGCATCAAACAAAACCCGACCATCGCCTTGCCTACAGGCCAGTGCCTCAGAAGGGCGGTTGCGCTCATAATCACTTAATCCAATGGTTGGGCTATTAACACCATCATATTGTGCCAATGGCGTTGTGCGTTTTTGATACTTAACACCATGACCATCAAGATATTTTAGGCATTCTTCAATAGCAGGCTGTATTTTCGCTTTTACTTCATCACGCAAACTGCCACCAAAATCTTCCAATTCGACGGGCTGGACGCCAATTAAGAAAATATGCGCTGGTGTTTCGCCTGTTAATTCAGCTGTGGACAGTACCTCTTGAAAGCCAGTTTGATGCAAACTCATCTTTTTTGCCCCCATAAATTTAGGCACATCAGCATCGTGGATAAGCTTCATAGTACCTGGTTTTAAACCATAATCAATGGCATCAAACACAATCAACAAATCACAAACCTGCACATGTTGAATTAAATAAAGCCCTTGCGTGCCGCCATCCATTAGTACAACCTCTTGCTCAAACTCATACTGCTGGTTAATTGCCTCAACGGTACGAACGCCAAAACCCTCGTCTGCCCATAAAATATTGCCAACCCCCAATATTAAAACTTTCATTAATCAACCTCAAAAACAATTACATTTAAACAACAATTATCTACGGTCATCTTTCCAAGTTCTCCAACCATTAATCATCGTACTAACCAACGATTGCCTAGACATAATATCCTCTCTCACAGCGGCATAAATATGAATCATCACAAAGGTAAGAATAAACCACATACCTAAATGATGCCAAGTATGCACATCCTGACTTTGCCCAAAGAGTGGAATCAGCCATCCGGCAAATGCATCATACCACCAAGAGTCCATACCCTGACCTTCGGCATACAGAGCAAATCCAGTCAATATCATAAAAATAGAGCCTGTTACGAACATCAAAAACATCAGCAAGGATGCCATCGGATTATGACCGACATATTTTTTAGGCTCCTTTTCCAAGAAGGCATACCAGCGCGCCTCGTGCCACACCTCTACCCACCATGCTTTATTGAATAATGGTGGCAAAAACAACTGCTTAGCATGCCCATTGCCAACAAATGCCCAATAAATCCTACCAATCATCCCAATGGCAAATATATAGGCTGCTACAAAATGAAAGAAACGTACATACCCCATCACATAGAAATCACTCGCTTCACCCGACATACTGGGTAATGGCGAACCAATAAGATAGCCAGTAATTGCCAATACAGTAATGGCACCCGCATTGACCCAATGCCATAATCGCACAGGCGCTTCATATACATAAACTGCCTCTACAGTTGACTCAATGCCCGATGAATTTAAATCACCAATGGCACTTTTCATTTTATTTATGCTCATAACTCACTCCTTTAAAAAAGTTTTATGCCAATAAAAGACT
>JAJRPY010000121.1 GCA_024280535.1 Gammaproteobacteria bacterium
AATATAAATTAACGCACCCGCCAGCGGTGGCGCAACACACGGCCCGACAATCAGCGCCGACAAAAAGCCCATAATTGCCACACTGATTAAATGCCCTCCTTCTTGCTTGTTGCTGATACTGGCAATTTTGGTTTGTAAACCAGCCGGCAATTGAATGTCGTAATAACCGAACATAGAAAAAGCCAAGGCAATAAAAATCAAGCTAAATACTACCAGCACCCAAGGCGTTTGGAATAATATCTGTAGATTTTCACCAAATAACCCGCCAAAACGCCGGCAATTGCATAAGTCACGCTCATGGCTAGCACAAATACAATCGACATAACAAGGGCTTTACGCGTCGTCACCTCGCCTTTTTGCCCAACGATAATGCCAGACAAAATTGGAATCATGGGAAATACACAAGGTGTTAGCGACAACAACAAGCCAAAACCAAAGAAACTAATCAATATCCAAAAAATATCATCCTGTTGTAATAGGGCAGAGATTTTATCAGTGGCGTTTAACTCAACGTTTGGCTTAAGTGGTGTTGTTGCTGAAGTTATCGTCGTCGCTTGGCTAATCATGTCAATCTCTTTTGGCAACGTCAAGCTCACATTTTTTTCTTGTGGTGGATAGCAAATACCACCCGCCCAACAGCCTTGATATTTGGCAGTAAAATTGATTGTTTGCTTTTGAATATTACGCAAAGGCACCTTAACGGTCAGCCTTCCCTTGTGAATTTGCACCTTGCCAAACAAAGGGTCATCTTTAATTTTTCCTTTAGGAAAATCAACCTTGTCAATCTCAGCACCTTCAGCATCAATAAAAAACTTATCATGATATAAATAATATTCAGAATGAATGTCCCAAGAAACCAGCAAATTTTTTGCATCCAGTGCCTCAACTGAAAATTTAAACGCCTCATCCGCTGCCAAAGGCTCATTCGATATCGGCACTATGTTTTCAATGATAGATTGAGTGCTTTGCTTGGCTTTGGACAAAAATTTAAACGCATTATCAACTATAGATGGCGCTTGCATGGCACTAATATCAAGTGCCGCCGTTTTGGTAATCGGTGGATAGCACACACCTAAATCTGCACACCCCTGAAAGGTTACATTCAATAATAATGAGGTCGCATCCCCTTTTAGCACTGGAATAGTGACTATTGTCTGATGACGATAAATACCCATTTTGCCGAAAAATTCATCATCTTTGATTTTTGCAGGTGGAAATTTAGCAACCCCCAGTTGCGCTGAAAAATCACTTGAAATGTTGATTTTTTCTTTATAAAGATAATAACCCTTGGCAATATCCCAGTTTAGAATAATATTATTATTAACAACTTTTGCTTTAAAGGCAAAGGCCTCGTCAGCAGGCAATAACCCTTCTTCTGCTTGGGAAAAAGTTGAAAATAACAGTAATAAAAGCCATAAAATGTGCTTCATAAAATCTCTCCTCACGATGATTATAGGGATATTATAAGCGATAAGCTCACAAGCAAGCAATAAAAAACCCCAAATGTATTAACACTTAGGGTTTTTTGCTGATATCGTCTAGTTGACTGGCAAATAGACAGCCAATGGTTAGCCGATTTTTGCCTGAATTGCATCAATCACCGATTGAGAAGAAGTGGCATCAACAGACAACAACAAGCCTTCTTCCTTATAAAAACCAACCAATGGCGCCGTTTGCTCATTATAAACATTCAAACGGTTGCTGATTGCCTCTTCAGTTTCATCTTCCCGCTGAGTAACCGCGCCACCACATTTATCACACACGCCATCAACTTTGGTCGGATTAGACTTAATATTATAAATTGCCCCACAGCCTTCACAAGTGCGACGCGTGGTCAAACGATCTAAAATAACCTCACGAGGCACAGCTATTTCAACCGCAGCATCCAATGTTTCGCCCATTTTTTCAAGCAACGTTTTTAACGCCTCTGCCTGTGGAATAGTGCGTGGAAAACCGTCCAACAAATAGCCATTCTTACAATCATCCTCTTGCAAGCGCTCTTGCATAATGCCCATAATTAAATCGTCAGAGACCAAATCACCCGCCTTCATTGCCGCTTGTGCTTGCTTACCCAATGCCGTACCCGCTGCCACTGCCCCGCGTAAAATATCGCCAGTTGAAATTTGCACTGAACCATCAATTTTGGTTAATAATTTTGCAACAGTGCCCTTGCCCGCACCTGGCGCGCCTAAAAGAATAAGTTTCATAATACTTCCTTGAAAATGTTAATAAAAAAATCCAACCTGATCTCTAAATTAAATTGAGATTAAAATTGAGCAAAAATTATATCATAAATTGAGTAAAACAAAAATAGTGTTTAAAATTTTGAATGCTTGTAATATATGTACTGTACATGTTATAATTTTAGTACTGTACATATTTGGGAGTTTATAAGATGAGCATATCACTTAGCGCATTAAGACAAGATTTATTCAAATCAGTTGATCAAGTAATTGCAACAGGCATCCCGCTTGAAATAAAACGCAAAGGTAGAATTTTGAAAATTAGTGTTGAAGATAAAAAAGATAAATTGGCTAATTTAGTGGCACATGATTGCCTCGTTGGAGCGTCAAAAGATTTGGTCGATTTGCATATACCGCATTGGAATGAAGAGCCAGAGCAGTGATATACCTAGATACACATGCGGTTATCTGGCTATATAGTGATACAGACAAAGTTTTTTCTGAGATCGCCAAAGAACAAATGAGAAACGAGGATTTGTTTATTGCACCAATGGTCAGGCTGGAAATGCAATATTTATATGAAATAGGCAGGCTCAAAACCCCACCAGACGTAGTATTAGCATACTTGAATAGAGCAATTGGATTAAAGGTGTTTGATGCTGATAATACGGCAATTTTTGATCAGGCGATGAAAATTGAGTGGACACGAGATGTATTTGATCGTTTGATTATTGCCCAAGCAATGGCAGATGATGTGGGCATTATTAGCAAAGATCGTAATATTCTTGAAAATTACAGCAAAGCTATTTGGTGATTTTTTGGATTTTTTTTTAATTCACTTAAAGATTTTTACATAAATTAGGGATGATTAGCAAAATTCAATTTTTGTTTAATTGGTGATTTTATTAAACCTAGTCCTAGTAAGGCTAAGGTAGGGTTTAACTCACTTAGTAAAATTAAGGGTATTTCGCCAAAATACATACAATATGCAGGATTATTGACTGGAAAAAATAGCTGTGACTAATTTTTTTTTTGGATTTTGGGTGTAAGTTCCCAAAAAAATCGGTATCATATTAAAAAGGCGTTTGAGTTATTAGCGACCTATATTGCATAAAAGGTTTAAAAATAAAGGGGTTATTCATGGATTTAGTACAAAAATATGATTTAGGTGTCGTCAAATGGTTTACCATTATGGCCTCAGTTTACCTAGTAGTTGGCACCTTGTTAGGTGTTTATATTGCATTCGAATTAGCCTTTCCATTCTTAAATCACCTAGGCACAGACTTACCTTATTTCCAGTTCGGCCGCCTCAGACCCCTGCACACCAACGCCGTTATTTTCGCCTTTGGTGGATCAGCGCTAATGGCAACAGCCTTCTACATTGTGCAGCGAACCAACCAAGTACGCCTCTGGTCAAATAAATTGGCTTGGTTTACATTTTGGTCGTGGAATACAGTCATTGTTCTTGCAGTTATAACATTGCCTTTAGGATTAACCCAATCCAAAGAATACGCCGAATTAGAATGGCCAATTGACATCTTAATTACACTGTCTTGGGCTTCATACATGTATAACTTCATCATGACCATCCACGTTCGTGACCGCAATAAAGTCCCTCATGTTTATGTTGCAAACTGGTTCTTTATGGGCATGATGGTCATGGTAACTTACCTCCACGTGGTCAACAATCTATCCATCCCAGTTGATTGGTTCAAGTCGTATTCCATTTTTTCCGGTGTGCAAGATGCGATGATTCAATGGTGGTGGGGTCACAATGCCGTTGGCTTCTTCCTCACTGCTGGCTTCCTGGGTATGATGTATTACTTTGTTCCCAAACAAGCCCAGCGCCCAATATATTCATACCGCCTTTCAGTCATCCATTTTTGGGCATTGATGTTCGGCTACGTTTGGCTAGGTGCACACCATTTACAATACACCGCATTACCCGACTGGGCGGGCTCCTTAGGTGCCACCATCTCCCTTGCTATGATCATCCCATCATGGGGCGGTGCATTAAACGGCATCCTCACCCTATCAGGCGCCTGGGATCGTCTGCGTGAAGACTATATTCTGCGCTTTTTAATTATGTCATTAGCCTTCTACGCTATGGCAACTTTTGAAGGCCCTGTCATGGCTGCCAAAAACGTCAACGCACTATCCCATTACACAGACTGGACAGTCGGCCACGTTCATGCTGGCACCCTAGGCTGGAATATCATGGTCGCCTCAGGCGCTATATACCACATGATTGAAAAAATCTACAACATCAGGCTCAATCAAAAATTAATGGCTGCCCACTTCTGGGTGCACACCATCGGCACCGTCACTTACATTGTTGCCATGTGGGTATCAGGTATTATGCAAGGTTTAATGTGGCGCGCCTACGACGAATACGGTACTCTAGTCTACACATTCTCCGAGTCTGTATCCGCCATGCATCCATATTACGTTATGCGTGCCACAGGTGGTGCACTGGTTCTAACGGGTGCCAGTATTATGCTAGTCAACATTATTAGCACAATCCGTCGCTCAAATTCCGCTCAAACAGCCAACGCCAACGCATAAAGGGAGATTACCATGGCAAACCACAAAAAAGATAGCCTTCAAGCCAAACTAGAAAAAAACATTTTCGCAATGTATTTGTTTTTGGCACTCGCCGTATCACTCGCTGGCATTGTGCAAATCGTGCCCTTGTTCACCAACCCTGATACCATCAGAGAGCAAGTCACCCTAGCCGACGGCAGCACCCAAAGCCTACTTTGGCAACGGGGTAAAGACCAGTCTTTAGACGATTGGAAGCCTGGCGATGGTGTACGTCCCAACACCCCCTTAGAGGTGGCTGGTCGCGACATCTACCAGCGTGAAGGTTGCTTCCTTTGCCATTCACAAATGATTCGCCCATTCAGAGACGAAAAAGAACGCTACGGTCATTTTTCCCTAGCCGTAGAGTCAATTTACGACCACCCATTTCAATGGGGTTCCAAAAGAACAGGTCCCGACCTAGCCCGTCTCGGTGGCAAATACTCAGATGAATGGCATATCCTCCATCTACGCAACCCTCAGGCTCTAGTTCCAGAATCTGTTATGCCTAAATACAAATTCTTAGATGATGCTCTAGTTGACGGTAAGCAAATTGCCGCACACATGGGTGGGCTCAGAAAAGTTGGCGTCCCTTACACCGATGCCGACATCACCACTGCCCCCCAAGTCCTTGCTGGCAAAACTGAAATGGATGCCATGGTTGCCTATTTGCAAACCTTAGGCATCATGATTAACTTTAAAGATGGCGTTAGCTATCGCGAATAATGACCTTAGTTGATAAAATCGGTGCTACCCTCGCTGTCGTCGTTTTCGTACTACTAGCTGGCGCTTATTTTTACGCCTATCGACCAAAAAACAAACAACAATTTGAAGATTTAAGCAATTTCGTCAACGACAACGACGAACGTTAACAGGAGAAGCCCATGAGCAAGCATAACAACCCATTCCCAGGCGAAAACAACACCGGCCATTTTTGGGACGACGAGCAAGACATCAGAGAATTAAACAACCGCCCGCCACGCTGGTATATGCAAGCCATGCTAGTCGGTCTAGTCGCCATCGTCATTTATTCATTTTATTACCCCAGCATCCCTTGGTTCGGCGATCATTACAAAGGCGCTGCTGGCTGGACACAAATCACCGAAATGAATGAAAGCGTCGCCAAACTCGAAGCCTACCGCAAGAAAAAATTCGCCGCCAGCGAACAAGCCATTGCTGATTCTTCATTAGAAGACATCATTCGCGACGACGAACTCCGAACCTACGCCATCAAAACTGCCAAAACCCTATTTGGCGACAACTGCGCCGCCTGTCACGGCGCCGCCGGTCAAGGCAACCTTAACTTCCCCGTCCTAGCCGACGACGATTGGTTGTATGGTGGCACCCTTGCCAACATCAAGCAAGCCATCACCCACGGTCGTAAAGGCAATATGCCCGCCCGCATGCTCGGCATCACCGACCCTGAAGCCCACCAGTTAGCCACCTTCCTCATCGAAACCGGCAAAGGTACCCAAGGCAACCCCGACCCAGCCGCCAAATCCCTCTACTTATCCAAAGGTTGCATCGGCTGTCACGGTGTAGCCCTCGCTGGCAATCAACTCCTCGGCGCTGCCAACCTTAGCGACGGCATCTATCGCTTCAAAGCCGACGACCAGCATGCTTCAATCGTGCGTACCATCCTCCACGGTGTCAACCAACCCGCCAATGCCGAAACCCGCAACGCCATCATGCCCGCCTTCGGCCAATCAAAAGTCATCAACCCCGTACAGTTGAAAAAACTTATCATCTATGTCCACCAACTAGGCGGCGGCGTTGCTGTCCAGCCCGCTCCCAAAAAATCAGCCAGTTTAAACACTCAACCTATGCCCACAGTCGCCACCACCCAACTTTAGCGCCGAATAAAAAACCCATATTAATATTGAATAATAATAATTGTTCGGTATAATTCACGCCAATGCCGAAGTAGCACAGTGGTAGTGCAACTGATTTGTAATCAGTAGGTCACCAGTTCAAATCCGGTCTTCGGCACCATATCAACCCATTGTATGCCAGTACACTGGGTTTTTTTACGTCTGTAAATCAAGCCCCCAATGTTCAAGCAGCCTTAATTAACAACAAACCATCCCCCGTCACCCAGCCAATAATCACCGTGCTAATCAGCCATTTATTTCAGCACATCAAAAAAAATTATTCCAACACGTTAAACTTTTATTCCAATACAAAGAAAAATATTCACCCTTCACCCCCTTGCTATTAAAGCATTGTAATCTTATACCCACAAATGGAGCCATCATAAAAAGCAATCTTCACCGTTGCTTTTTTATATCCAAATATAGGTCAGCATTGCCCAAAGCAACCCAAAACAGACCAGCAATCCAACTTGACAAACAAGCAAAAATAAGGATAATGCCTAATTTATTCAATAACACAGCAATTTCAAACCCTCAAACCCATGAAAACTCTACGCCGCACACTCACCCTAATCATTACCCTATTCACCTGCCTCCATGCACTGGCAGCAGAACCAGTCGTCACTAACTATGAACGCACCGACATCGACACCATCCGCATCACCCTCAGTGAACCCGTACAAGGTTGGGATAGAGATGCGTTTGCACCAGCTCCTATACGGTTTTGGCACAAAATCTATCAAGGCACAACCTATTATCTCGGTGGTAGCCGAAATGATGACTGGGCTTTTCGCACCATCGCCAATGCCAACTTAAGACCCATCAACCCCAACGGTAAATTTGCTACTCAATGGGAGTGGGAAGAGGCCACTGTCCTAGCCGCCATGGATGCCGCTGGTGTAACAACCGCCAAAGTC
>JAJRPY010000122.1 GCA_024280535.1 Gammaproteobacteria bacterium
AATCAGTTACCGACTTAACAACCAGCTTAAACTGACTATTCTTCGGCACCTCAAAAGACATGCCTTTAATAAATATCTGCCAACAATCCGCGCCAGCAAGCAATACTGCCACCTCACCTGCTTGAATTTCCATTAACTCACGATTATCTGTATTAAATTCATATTCACCCGGCAACATAATGCCCAATGTTTTCTTGCTACCATCAGCAAACTGAAGCACACGCGAAGTCACTTTACCTTCAAAATAAATATTGGCCTCTTTGACAATCGTCACTTGTTCAAAATTTGACATACATACCCCTCTTAATTAATTTGATCTAATATATACTGCACCAATAACGGCACAGGCCGCCCTGTTGCACCTTTTTTGGTGCCACTAAGCCACGCCGTGCCTGCAATGTCTAAATGCGCCCAACGATACTTTTGCGTATATCGCGCTAAGAAACAAGCTGCTGTTACCGTACCCGCTTCGCGCCCACCAATATTACCCATATCGGCAAAATTTGATTTTAACAATTCATCATACGCATCCTCCAATGGCAACTGCCAAGCGCCATCTAATGAGGTTTTACCCGCGGCAAGTAAATCATTAGCCAAATCCTGATCATTTGCCATCAGTCCACAATAATGCTTTCCCAGTGCTACAATCACCGCACCCGTCAAAGTTGCTGTGTCAATCACCACTGCCGGATTAAATTTTTCAACATAGGTCAAGGCATCGCATAAAATTAGCCGCCCTTCAGCATCCGTATTCAGAATTTCAATGGTTTGACCCGACATACTAGTCACCACATCGCCTGGCTTTGAGGCATTGTGTGCCGGCATATTTTCCACCGTTGGCACCACAATGGTTAAATTAATGTTTGCCTGCAATTGTGCAATCGTACGCATCACCCCCAGCACTGACGCAGCGCCACACATATCGTATTTCATTTCATCCATACCCGCACCAGATTTGAGTGAAATACCCCCACTATCGAAAGTTACTCCCTTGCCCACAAGTACAATCGGTTTAGCATCTCCCTTGCCTCGATAACTCAAACTGATTAACTTTGGCGGCTCAATAGAACCCTTAGACACTGATAACAACGAACCCATACCCAATTTAGCCATATCTTCTTCTTCCAATATTTCACATGCTAAATCAAATTCTGTCGCCAACGCTTGCGCCGTTTGTGCCAAATAAGTGGGTGTACAAATATTAGACGGCAAATCGCCCAAATGACGAGCCAACGCCATACCTTCCGCAATGGCACGGCCTTGTAATAATTCATTTGCATTATTTTGGCCAGATTGAATAGCCACACTTGCTATTGATGCCACTGGCTTATCCTTGCCCACTTGCTGTATCTCATAAGTTGCATTTTGCAACACTTGGGCGGTCATTCTAAATACCCAATTTTCATCAAACCCCGTAATTTGAAGCGCTTCAATCATCACACTTTTTGGTTTAATGGTTTTAAACACCTTACTGGCAGTATCCAATGCCTTGGCGTAATTATTGGCACTATTGGGTAAATCCCCCATACCCAGCACCAGCACTTGTGGCGCCTTAATTCCTTCAACAAAATTTAATAATAAGCTGGTGCCTGACGTTGATTCAAAATTATTCAACTCAATCAATGGTTGAATATTATTGGCATTAACGCCTGTATTTGAATGCGCAAAAACAACCACGCAATCGCCCTCAAAATTTTGAACTGGTGTATCAATTAGTGAAAATTCCATCATTTTATCCATTGAAAAATATAACCTCAATATTCTACCTAAAAAAGGTAAAATATATTTTTTTATCACTTCAAATTTTTCTCATGATCAAGTCCCTACTTATTAGTCTTACCTTGCTTTCTACCCATGTTTTTGCGGACAAAGCCCAAATTATCGACAATTTAAAACCCTTCTTCGGTCAAGTCAAGCCTCAAGACATCAGCAAAACGCCGTTCAAAGGCGTTTATGAAGTGCTCACCCGAGACCCAATTGATTCTATGCTTATATCAGAAGATGGGCGCTATCTTATCCAAGGTGATGTGGTTGATTTAAATATTCGCCAACTGATGCCAACCAGTAATCAAGTCAAAAAACTCAAACAATCACTCATTGACTCGGTTAATGATGCTGATAAAATCATTTATCCTGCCAAAAAAGAAAAATATGTCGTACATGTATTTACCGATGTTGACTGCCCATTCTGTAAAAAACTACACAAACAGACAGACAAAATGAATGAATTGGGTATTACCATTAAAAACCTAGCCTCGCCTTTAGCCGCTTTACACCCAGATGCTCAAAACAAAATGCAAAAAATTTGGTGTGCGGATGATCGTAAACAAGCAATGGACAATTACTTCACCAAGCGCACACTTCCTGATGCAAAAAAATGCAAAGATCCGGTAGCCGCGCAACTCAAAATTTCACAAAAATTAGGCGTCAGCGGCACGCCAGCAATCTTTTTATCTGACGGCACCCACTTACCAGGTTATTTGTCTGCTGACGACTTATTAGCAAAAATCCAAGCCACAGTTGGCAAGTAACCACGCTAGATTTATTGCCTTAAAGGCTATTTGCTCGGTTGTTCTTGATAAAAAATCTTTATCTGCTTTTACCTATCCAGAGCAAGATAATGCGTTTGCCAAATCATTAGCATTTGGTACCCTGCGCTTTTATCATCAACTTAATGATATTGTTACTAGACTGCTCACGCATTCCTTAAAAAAGGCAGATCTTGACATTCATTGCCTACTATTATTGGGCGCTTATCAAATCTTGTGTGCGAATGTGGCCAGTCATGCCAGTATTTTTGAAACCGTCAACATTGCCACTGATCTAAACAAAGACTGGGCAAAAGGTTTGATTAACGCCATCTTAAGAAAAATTGATAGCAACCAAGAAAACCTATTAACGCAACCGCATTATTCACACCCTACTTGGCTGGTTAAAAAAATCAAACAGCACTATCCCAATGATTTTGAGTGCATTTTTAAGCAAAACAATACTCAGGCACCCATGACCATTCGCCTCCATCCCAAATATTCAATAGCAGCTTATCAATCCTTGCTCAGCCAAGTGGGCATCAATAGCAAAACACTCGCCGTTGCCCCACAAGCCTTAGTGCTAGATAAGCCTGTCAGTGTTTATGATTTGCCTGATTTTGACCTAGGTGCTTGCTATGTCCAAGATGCCTCCGCGCAATTATCTGCGCAATTATTAGCCCCTAAGGCAGATGATTTAATCCTTGATGCCTGTAGCGCCCCAGGTGGAAAAACCACTCATTTATGCGAATTGGCCCCTGATGCCAACATTGTTGCCCTTGATAGTGATAAAACTCGACTTGAACGACTACTACAAAACGTGCAACGCTTCAATATTAACAACATAGCTATTATTCAAGGCAAGGCTGAACGAAAAGATTGGTGGGATCAGCGGTCTTTTGATAAAATTTTGCTTGATGCGCCTTGCTCAGCCACCGGCGTCATTCGTCGTCATCCCGATATTAAATTACTCAAAAAGCCCAAAGATATTGCCGCCTTAGTTGCCCTACAGGCTAAAATTTTAGACAATTTATGGCAAATGTTAGCACCAGGTGGCACCCTACTCTACGCCACTTGTTCGATTTTAAAAACAGAAAACGAACTTCAAATTGCTGATTTTCTCCACCGTCACACAGAAGCCAGAGAACTAAAAATTGACTTAGATTGGGGCATTAAAACTGTCATTGGCAAACAACAACTGCCTGAGCATCATTTTGATGGATTTTATTACGCCAAACTCCAAAAAATTGAATAATTTACACGCCGATTGATTCAAACCTAAATTTTTATTTTTCTAAAGCGATATCAAGCACTTCATCAATCCACTTAACTTTAATCACCTTCAATTTTCCTTTAATCTTGTCAGGCACTTCTGACAACTCACGCTCATTATCATCAGGAATAATCACCGTTTTAATACCGCCCCGCAAGGCAGCCAGCATTTTTTCTTTCAACCCACCAATTGGTGTAATTTCGCCGCGAAGTGTAATTTCGCCCGTCATGGCAACATCCGCCTTAACCTTGCGCCCTGTTAGCACAGAAACCAACGCAGTACACATCGCCGCGCCCGCACTAGGCCCATCTTTAGGCGTGGCACCATCAGGCACATGAATATGAACATCAAGTTTTTCTTGAAAATCACTGGCAATATTGAGTTCTTTGGCACGCGTACGCACCACACTCATAGCCGCCTGAATGGATTCTTTCATCACATCACCCAACTGCCCCGTGTAATTAAGCTTGCCCTTGCCTTTGTAAGTGGTTGCCTCAATGGTCAATAGGTCACCGCCCACCGATGTCCACGCCAACCCTGTTACTTCACCAATTTGGCTGTTTTCTTCTGCCAAGCCAAAGCGGAATTTTTTCACACCTAGGTATTTTTCTAAGGTTTTATCTGAAATATTCGCTCTGCTGGTACGTTTCTTTAACACCACCTCTTTAACCACCTTGCGACAAATGGTACTAATGGTTCTATTCAAACCACGAACGCCAGCTTCACGCGTGTAATAACGAATAATATCTAAAATAGCCGAATCTTTAAAACTAATTTCACTGGACTTAACGCCATTACTGTCCATCGCCTGTTTAATCAAATGATGCTTGGCAATTTGCACTTTTTCATCTTCTGTATAACCTGACAGCTCAATAATTTCCATACGATCCAATAGCGGCTGCGGCAAATCAAGTGAATTGGCCGTGGCCACAAAC
>JAJRPY010000123.1 GCA_024280535.1 Gammaproteobacteria bacterium
GCAACAATTTTGATCGACTTGGGCATTTTTTAGTCGGTGTTTTTGCTTATCCTTTTGTGGAAATAAGCCTACGCAAAGCTTGGGTGAATAAGCCGATAGTGGCAGTATTTTTTGCCGTATTTGCCTTGGGATTTTGGGCAGGGACTTATGAGATTATTGAAATGTATTACGCTGTGATTGAGGGTGGAGAATCGGGCGTGGCCTTTTTGGGCTCGCAAGGTGATATATGGGATGCGCAAAAAGATATGTTGATGGATATTTTGGGTGCGCTATTGTTTGCTGTTTGGGCGTTGGTTAATCGCAGGTTTTTCCTTAAATTACCCAAACATTCTATGACAAAACAGGAGGATTAAAATGTTGTATAGTATTATTGCCCAAGACGTGGACGACTCATTGGCAAAAAGAATGTCGGTGCGTCCGGCACATATTGAGCGTTTAAATCAGTTAAAAAATGCAGGGCGTTTGATTTTAGCCGGCCCGCATCCGGCGATTGACAATAACGACCCTGGCGAGGCTGGTTTTACGGGTTCGCTGGTGGTGGCAGAGTTTGATTCATTAGCAGACGCTCAAACGTGGGCAGCAGCAGACCCGTATCAGGCGGCTGGTGCGTATGCGAGTGTGGTGGTTAAGCCCTTTAAAAAAGTATTGCCATGAGCCTAATTTTTAGACCCTTATTTGAAAAAGAAAGCTCAACTTATACTTATTTGTTGGCCGATTCTAAGACTAAAGAGGCTATTATTATTGATGCCGTGAGTGACACCAAGCAGCGCGATATTGGCTTAATTGAAGAGCTTGGATTGAATCTTAAATATATCATTGAAACCCATGTGCATGCTGATCATATTACCAGTTCATGCCCGTTAAAAGCGCAGTTTACTCAGGCTCAAATTGTTTTAAGCGAGGCCAGTTTGGTGGCGTGTGCGGATGTGTTAATTAAGGATGGTGAGTGCTTGAAGTTTGGCGAATTTACCCTCACTGCACTTGCCACGCCGGGTCATACCAATGGCTGTATGTCGTATGTTGTGGGGGATAAAGTGTTTACTGGCGATGCGCTATTGATTAGAAGTTGTGGGCGTTGTGATTTTCAAGAAGGCTCGGCGGATAAATTATTTGATTCTATTCAAAAAATATTTACCCTGCCGGATGAGACTTATGTGTATCCAGCGCATGATTATGGTGGGCGTACGGTCAGTTCGATTTGGGAAGAAAAAGCCTTTAATGAGATGATTGGTGGTAATGTGGACAAGCAAGAATTTGTACGCCGGGTAAATGCCATGGTACTATCTTTGCCAGCTAAAATCCATGTAGCAGTGCCGTCAAATCAAGTTTGCGGCGCCAGAATTATGATTAACAAGCCATGAGAGGTTATTCGCTAGACCCGCACCCAAGTATCAAGGTTGTAACCGAACAATATGCAGTGGTGCGCATTCCTAGGGTTAAACGCGAACGTGTGCCAGCAAATAATGTGGAAGTGGTGAGTGATTTAAAAACGGCTATGGCGCAATCGGATCCAAGCAATCATCTATATGCTGCCAAGGTTTTGGGCCCGTCTCGCTCATCTGAGGGGGTGATTTTGTATTATATTTTAGCGTTATATAATCACCAATGACCCTATTCAATGGCAATTAAACCCTCTAGCAGTATAGTATGAAGCGCTATGATGTGATTGTTATCGGTGCGGGGGCAGCAGGATTGATGTGTGCAGCACAAGCGCTCAAGCGTGGGCGTAGTGTGGTTATTTTGGACAAGGCCAATAAAGCGGGAAAAAAGATATTAATTTCAGGTGGTGGGCGGTGTAATTTTACCAATTTGTATATCGAACCAGAAGCCTTTATTGCCAATAACACGCACTTTTGTAAATCGGCTTTATCGCGCTATACGCAATGGGATTTTATTGCCCAACTTGAGGCGCATCACCTGAGTTGGACTGAAAAAACACTGGGTCAGTTGTTTTGCGATCAACAATCTGGCGCCGTTGTTAATATGCTGTTGAGCGAGTGTGCAGATGCAGATATAACATTACAAACAGAGATTAATCGCATTGAGTTTAAGGGGCAATATGTTGTTGCTACTAATCAGGGTGATTTTCAAGCCGAATCATTGGTGGTTGCCACGGGCGGGCCAAGTATTCCTAAAATGGGCGCCACAGATTTTGGGCTACAAATTGCCAAACAATTTGGGCATCAATCAATTGCCTTTAGACCTGCCTTGGTGCCGTTTATTTTTTCTCAAGCACAGATGAATCGTTATTTTAAAGCGTTATCTGGCGTGTCACTTGAGGTGAAGATGCGTTGCAATGGTCAAAGTTTTAAAGAAAGAATGCTCATTACCCATCGAGGCATTAGCGGCCCTGTTGCATTGCAAATATCCTCTTATTGGCGTAAGGGAGATGCGATTGAAATTGACCTATTGCCTGATATTGATGCGGTAGCATTGTTATTGTCCGCGCAGCAAAATCATGGCACCACCAAACTTAATAAACTATTAACTGCACATTGTCCAAAACGGCTGGCGCACCGATTGACACAAGTATTATTACCTAAGGATTTTAGCGAAAAAGCCTTAGGTGACATCAACCAAGCAGAACTTAAAGCATTTGCCAAACTGTTAAATAATTGGGTACTAATCCCAAGTGGCACCGAGGGTATGCGCATAGCTGAGGTGTGTACTGGTGGCGTGGATACCCATGAATTGTCCTCCAAAACTATGCAATCTAATCGGCAAGCTGGCTTATATTTTATTGGGGAAACGGTGGATGTTACTGGCTGGCTAGGGGGTTATAATTTCCAATGGGCATGGTCATCTGGCTGGGTTGCGGGGCAATATGTTTAACCATAAAATCAAGCATCAAACCTTAACCTTGCAGAAGGGTGATTTTTTATTTCGCCAAGGTGCTGAGGTCAATTATTTGTTTTTTCTTCAGAAGGGCAGGGTTAAATTAGTGCGAGAAACAATAGACGGGCAGGCTTTGGTGATGCATATTGCCTATGCGCAAGAAACTTTTGCTGAGGCATCGTTTTTTTCTCAAGAATACCATTGCCATGCGATTTGTGATGCACCATGTACGGTATTTTCTTTTGCCAAAACCGCAGTCAATCACCATCTAAAAAATCATCCAGATGCCATGATGGCATTATTAAATACTTATGCACAACAAGTCCGAAGTTTGAGGCTATTGAATGAAATTAAAAGCATTAATAGTGCCTATGAACGGGTATTGACCTTCCTTATTTCTGAAGTGGATGAAAATCTGGCGCTCCATTTTTGCTATTCACTTAAAGACATGGCACAAAGATTAGGCTTGGCACACGAGACTTTTTATCGCGTTTTAAAGAAACTAGAACAAGAAGGTAAAATTGTCAGGCAGGCACATACTATTAAAATAATTAAATAATGTGATTTGAGTCATAGTCTGTTAATTAAAATTACCGTACAATGCGGGTTAATTCGTTTAGCGTGAATGAAATTTTGCAAGTATTTTTGAAGGCTTAGAATTGATAATATTTTTTATAGGAAAAATAAGGTGAAAAGAATAAGTTTATTGTTACTATTGATGAGTGTGTTTGGCATAACACAGGCTTCAATAGACAATCGTTATCACCTAGGTCTTAGTGATGAAGAAAAAGTAGAGTTTTTGAGTGAAATGAGACAAATGTTAAACAGTATTCAGCAAATTACACTTGGCATTGGTACCGGTAACAAAGCCATGATTATTAAAGCAGCACATTATGCTGGTAATCGTATGGCCAGAGCGACACCTCAGTCTGTTAAAGACAAGACGCCCGTATCGTTTGAGCAAATTGGCGGACCGACGCATATGATGTTTGAAGAACTAGCGATTAATGCAGCAGAAATGGATGAAGATGATGCAGATGATATGAAATATTTATTAGAATTGACCGCTAAATTGATGCGTAATTGTTTGGCTTGTCACCAAGCATTCACGGTTAATTAAGGTGTGTAAATGATGTTTGCATTTGGTGAAAAAGTAGCAGGATATAACGGGCTTATGTTTAATGAGCGCGAGGTAAGGGCAGCAGCAGGTATTGTCTTTTTGTTTGCGTTTATGGCGTTTATGAATGGCTTCTTAACAGGTAATAACGAGCCAACCAAATTAATGGTGACAGTTTTTTTATTTGATTTTTTTATACGGGTTTTTATCAATCCTCGTTATTCGCCCTCAATGGTAGTAGGGCGTTGGATAGTCAATAACCAAAAGCCAGAATATACAGATGCAGCCCCTAAAAGATGGGCATGGGGATTTGGTTTTGCCTTGGCAGCCATACTGTTCTATTTGCTGGTATTGAATGATATTCGTGGCCCGATGAATATTTTAACGTGTGCGTTATGCTTGGGTTTGTTGTTTTTTGAGGCTGTATTTGGTATTTGCGCAGGGTGCAAAATTTACAATCTGTTTCATCAGCAAAAAGTGACGCATTGCCCAGGCGAAGTATGCGATTTAACCCGAGCGCGTGCCCCAATACAGTTATTAAATGCCAGTCAAAAAGCCATATTTAGCTTATCAATATTGGCGTTGCTTTACTTAACTTTTGGCGATATTGTAAATTCTTTATTAGAGACCTTTGCATAAATATGAATAATCATCAAAAATCCACTTTTCATTCACTTGGCAATTTTTTAAACTCTACCTTAGCTCTGCTAGGGTTGGGTTTAAGAAAATCACCAATTAAACAAAAATTGAATTTTGCTAATCATCCCTATTTATGCAAAGGTCTCTATAGTTTTGAAATAATAGACGGGGTGAAAATATCAGTTAATTCTTAAAATCCAATTTCTCAAGCGCACAACACTTTTGGTTTAAGCTATTCATTTTTGAGAGAGTCCATTATTGTTTTTTTGAATAAAAATTGAATTTTGTCAATCATCCCTATTTATGCAAAGATCTCAATGTAAATATAATTAATATTGAAATACATAATCTTGAAATTGACTAAAAGACACCATAATCGCATTAAAGGGTGGTAGGTTATTTTTTAAAATTATTGAAATTACCTTTAAATAAGGTGTGCTATAATAAAATTGCAGCAAATAATACGGCTGTATTTTATCAACTATAAAAGGAAAAAAAATGAATAAGATGTTAAAAACAAGTATTGCTACTACCATTGCTTTAGGTTCTAAATGCTACGGTGAGGTAGAAGCAGGAAAAAATGGCTGTTCTGGTAAGGTTTCATCATGCGAAGGAAAATCCAAGATTGGTGGACAAGCTGACACCTCTTTTGCATTACCTAATGGTTTGTGTGAAAAACTAGTAGGGTAAGTGGTTTTTCCTCTTTTTAAGAGGACTTTATAATCGCCATTAAAATTTCTTTCATTTTAGTGGCGGTTATATTATTTTCAAAGGGATAACAACCAATTTATTGTTTTGAAAAGAGTATAAGGATAGTTATGAAAAAAATAATATCAATATTACTGCTGTTGATTTCTTTAAGTGTGGTGGCAGATTTTAAAACACTTTCAACTGCACAAGTGCAGGCAAAAATGGCAAAAGGTGTAGTTATTGTTGATATTCGTCGGCAAGATGAATACAATCAATACGGTGTTATTCCAGGTACGCATAAGCTCACATTTTTTGATGGTAAGGGCGGTTACAATGCACAAAAATGGTTAAAAGATTTATCAAGTATCGTTAAAACTAAAGACACACCATTTATTTTGGTCTGTGCCCATGCTAATCGTAGCAAGGTTGTCGGAAAATTTTTAAACACAAAAACAGATTATAAAAACATTTTTGAGTTGGCTGGCGGTATCAATTATGGCTGGATTGATAAAGGCTTAAGCACCACAAAAATTGCTGCTAATAGTAAACCGTGGTATCAATTTTGGTAAAAGCTGCGGGCATTGGGTTGCGACATCAACATTTGCAACAAGTATTAGACGAAAAACCTGATGTTCACTGGTTTGAAGTGCATAGTGAGAATTTTTTTTATGACAATCTGGCTACCTATCAATTGGAGCAAATAGCCGATAATTATCCGCTTAGTTTGCATGGTGTTGGCTTGTCGTTGGGGTCGGATGATAAACTCAACCAGCAGCATTTGCAAGATTTAAAAAATGCAGTGGATAGATTTCAGCCTGATTTGGTGTCGGATCATTTGAGTTGGTCGAGTATTGGCGGGAACTATTTGCATGATTTGTTGCCACTGCCTTATACGCAAGCGACGCTGAACCATTTTGCAGATAAAGTCAAAGCCACTCAAGATTTTTTAGGGCGACAAATTTTGATAGAAAATCCTTCTTCTTATTTGCAATTTAGCGCTTCAACTATCTCTGAATGGGAGTTTTTTGCCAGTTTGCCAGGTTTGTGTGGTTGCGGTTTGTTACTAGATGTTAATAATATTTATGTGAGTTGTATTAATCACCATGATCAAGCCAGTGATTATTTAGAAGTGATTGATAAAGCGGATGTTGGTGAAATTCATTTGGCAGGTCACACCGAAAAACACTTGCCAAAAGGTAAGATTTTGATTGACGATCACTCTAAAAAAGTTAGTAATGAGGTTTGGGATTTGTATCAAACGACATTGAAAAAAATGGGAAATAAGCCTACTTTAATTGAGTGGGATACCGATATTCCTGATTTATCCGTGCTGTTAGACGAAGCAAAAAAAGCACAGGTGTTGCTAGATGCTTAAGCAGTTACAAGAGGAGTTTTATCAAAATATTTTAGCGCCTAATGAGACTAAAAATTATCAAGACAAAGGCGGTTTTACGGGTGCTGATTTTATGCAAATTTACCATCATCAATATTTTATAAGTTTGACTGAAGCTTTGGCAAAGACTTATTCCTGTGTTAAGCGTTTGGTGGGTGAGGATTTTTTTAGGTCTTTGGCAACGGATTTTATCAAAAAACACCCTTCAAAAACACCCAATATCATTGATTATGGGGAGGCATTTTCAGACTTTATTAAGCAATATCCATATTGTCAAAATATGCTTTATTTAATTGATATAGCAAAGTTTGAGAGGCTTTATGAGCGTTGTTATTTTTCTACCAGTGCTGTCTTTTTTATGCGTTCGGATTATCCGATTATTAAAATTTGGCAATTGGATGAAAATAGTACAAAATTAGATTTATCTATAGGTGGAGATTGTCTTAAAATTTACCAGCACGGTGGTAGAGTCGTCGTCGAAAAAATCACAAAACAAGCATATGATAGTGAACAAAATAATTGATTTATATAATGAGACCTTTGTATCAATATGAATAATCATTAAAAATTTATTTTTGATTCACTTGGGAACTTTTTTTAACCCCTGTCTTAGTTCTACTAGGACTGGGTTTTATGGTTACAAACTTTAGGGTGTTGTTGCTTGGTATATTGTGGATCATTTTTTTTTAAAGAAAAATAAGTAAGAGGGGTCTTACTTTTCTGTGTACAATTATCTCCGTTGTTTGAAAAATTGTTGTAATAATTGTCTGCATTCGTTGGCGAGTACACCACCTTGTACCTCAATAGAATGGTTGAAACAGTCGCTGTTGGTAAGGTTTTGGCATGAGCCGCAAACCCCTGTTTTTTGATCATACGCACCAAACACCAGCTTAGATATGCGTGCGTGAATTATTGCGCCTAGGCACATTGTGCAAGGCTCCAATGTTACATATAGCACGGTATTGAGCAGTCGGTAGTTGTTTAATTGAGCCCCAGCCTTGCGCAATAATTGAATTTCTGCATGGGCAGTTGGGTCGTTGTTTTGAATGGGTTGATTGTATGCTGAAGTGATGAGTTGATTGTCTTTTACTAGCACCGCACCCACAGGTACTTCGTTTATTTGTTCAGCCAGTTTTGCTTGTTGTAGGGCAAGTGCCATCCAGTGTTTATCGGCCGAGTCTAGTTCTGTTTGGGTAAGAGTGGTCAATTTTTTTGATTAATGAAGGGTGTTTATTATGCGGACGGGGGTGTTCATGGTCATTATTCCCATTCAATAGTGGCAGGGGGCTTGCCTGAAATGTCATAAACTACACGAGAGATGCGGGGAATTTCGTTCATAATACGATTGGAGACAAGGTCTAGGAAATCATAAGGAAGGTGTGCCCAGCGAGCGGTCATAAAGTCGATGGTTTCAACAGCACGGAGTGCGACGACAAAATCATAACGGCGCTCATCGCCCGTGACGCCGACAGATTTAATGGGTAGAAATACGGCAAAGGCTTGATCGACTGTGTCGTAAAGCTTGTGGTGATAAAGTGCTTGCATAAAAATAGCGTCAGCTTGGCGTAGAATATCGGCGTACTCTTCTTTAACTTGACCCAAAATACGCACGCCCAAACCCGGGCCTGGGAAGGGGTGACGATAGAGCATAGAGGCAGGAATGCCAAGTTTGACGCCAATGGTTCGGACTTCGTCCTTGAATAACTCTTTAAGAGGTTCGACCAATTCAAACGACAAATCATCGGGCAAACCGCCAACATTATGATGCGATTTAATGACGTTGGCTTTGCCCGAGGCAGCACCTGCTGATTCAATCACATCGGGGTAGATGGTGCCTTGGGCTAGAAATTTAATGGCATTCAGTTTTTTGGCCTCTTCTTCAAATACTTCAATAAAAGCGTGACCAATGATTTTGCGCTTTGCCTCAGGGTCTTGTTCGTTTGCCAAGGCGGTGTAGAATTTTTGCTGTGCGTTGGCACGGATGACTTTTACGCCCATATTATCAGCAAAAGTTTGCATCACTTCATCCCCTTCGTTTAAACGCAATAAGCCATTATCGACAAATACGCACGTTAGCTGACTGCCAATCGCCTTGTGCAGTAAGGCGGCTACCACAGAGGAATCAACCCCGCCTGATAGTCCTAATAAGACATGGTTATTGCCGATTTGGTGTTGTAGATTTTGCACCAAATCTGAGATGATGTTGTCGGTTGTCCAATTTTTTTCACAATGGCAAATACCGGCTACAAAACGTTCTAAAATGTGCTTTCCTTGCTTGGTATGGGTAACTTCTGGGTGAAATTGTAGCCCATAGTAGTGTTTCTCGGCATGGGCAAATCCGGCAATATCGCAATTGTCTGTTGAGGCAATTAATTTAAATCCTTCAGGCAATTGTTCGACTTCAATGCCGTGGCTCATCCATACATCCAATAAGCCGTGCCCTGCTTCATTAATCTCATCGTTAATATCACTTAATAAAGGCGAATGGTTGCGCGCTCGCACTTGCGCAAAGCCGTATTCGTGCTTATTTGCTGCTGTTGCCCGCCCGCCAAGTTGGGTTGCCATAGTTTGCATGCCATAACAAATCCCCAATATAGGCACGCCGAGGTCGAATACAATTTGGGGTGCTCTGGCAGCATTATCCAATGTTACGGTATCAGGGCCACCTGAAAGGATAATACCTTTGGGTTTGAAATTCTTGATAAAATTATCATCAACATCATAGGGCAATAATTCACAATAAACGCCAATTTCACGCACGCGTCGTGCAATCAGTTGTGTATATTGTGAGCCAAAATCAAGAATAAGGATTTTATCGCTGTGAATATTTGTCATAATAGTGCCATTAATTAAATCTATTTTTAAGTTACGTATTTTAATGAAAATTTTAGACCGCTACCTTGTTAAAACCATCGCTTTTTACACATTAAATGTGATGTTTGTTTGGTTGAGTGTGTATGCGTTTTTGAATTTTTTGAATGAGGCGGACAGTATTGGTCAGGCTGACTATACAGCTATTCAGGCTATGATGTATGTTGTATTGGACTTGCCATCAGTAGTTTATGCGCATTCATCGGCAATTATTTTGATTGGTTTGCTATTGGCTTTGGGTCATTTGGCTACTACCGCTCAGATTATTGTGATTAGAGGCGCAGGCGTTTCAATTATGCAAATTGCTGGCACTGCTGTTAAGGCGGCCATGGGGTTTGTGGTGATTTTAATATTGGTGGGGGAATTGCTAGCACCAGCGGCAACCGAATATGCGGAAAATACTAGGGCTGAAGCGCTAGGGCATAAGGTACAAGCTAACAATCAACAGGGGTTTTGGGTCAAGGATGGGCAGTCAATTATTCATGTGGATAAAAATTTTGATGGTCGATTATTTGGCAATGTAACGCTGATTAAACTTAAAAATACTAATACGTTAGAATCGGTTACTTATGCGGATAATGCTGTTTTTGATGGCAAAAGTTTACAATTGAAAAAAACGCGTCATTATCAAGTTGATGCTAATAATAATCAGTTTGATCGCATTAATTTTGATCAATCTGAGCAATATAACACCCGAGTTTCTTTTAGCCAAGAATTTATCAGCAGTTTGCGCAAAAAGCCTTACCAGCTTTCTACTTGGCATTTATTTAATCAAATTGGTTTTTTGGTACAGAATGGGCTTGCTGCGGATGCATTTGAGGTGGAATTATACAAACGTCTTGTTAAGCCGTTTACGTTAGTGGCTATGATTATTTTTTCTATGTTGTTTATTTTTGGCTCTTTGAGAGATGCCTCACTTGGGCGCAAAATTTTTTTAGGCTTGATGATAAGTCTGTTATTTGAATTGACTGCTAGGATTGGCGGGGTATTATCGTTACGACTTGATTATAATCACTTCTTAATGGCATCAATGCCTACTATAATAGCGCTGATTTTTGCATTAATTTTACTGAATAGAAAATCTGCCCAATGAATACGCCCGAATTAAAAATACAAACTGCTAAGCCAAAATTAAAGAAACCTAAAAGATTTCAGGTGTTGTTGTTAAATGATGATTACACCACCATGGAGTTTGTTGTGGTAGTGCTAATGCGTTTTTTTGCAAAAAGCGAAGAGGCTGCTAACACCATTATGATTAAAATTCATATAGATGGGGAAGCGGTTTGTGGCACTTTTTCATACGATGTTGCCCAAACAAAAGTCACTCAGGTGACTGATTTTTCCAGAAATAATGAACAGCCGTTAATGTGCGTATTGCGTGAATTAAGCGATCAATAAACTTATAGAGGCCTTTGCATAAATATGAATAATCATCAAAAAACCACTTTTCATTCACTTGGCAATTTTTTAAACCCTACCTTAGCTCTGCTAGGGTTGGGTTTAAGAAAATCACCAATTAAACAAAAATTGAATTTTGCTAATCATCCCTATTTATGCAAAGGTCTCTATAAAATAAAAAACTATGATTGAATCAGGATTACAACAAGAGATTAATTTTATTATGACTCAGGCGCGCAATAATCGCCTAGAATTTGTAACCGTTGAGCATTTATTGTTGGCACTGCTTAATATGGAAGAAGTGGTAACATTTTTGCGTAATAAACGTGTAAATTTGGATGAAATTCGGGAAGAATTGGAAGAGTATATTAGTTCACATACGCCACTGATTGCCCAAGATTCTGAGCTGGATATTGTGCCAACAGTGGGCTTTCAAAGGGTGTTACAGCGTAGTGTTTATCAGGCACAATCTGCCCAGAAAAATACGGTTTATGCGATGAATGTGTTGGTGAGTATTTTGGCGGAGAAAGAATCGCACGCGGTGTATTTGTTACAACTTAACAATATTTCCCGGCTAGAGGTGATGGAGGGTATTGCTAATCAAGCGCCTGAAGAGATTGAGGTGGGTGATCAAGCGGTTAATAAAGCTGCCAAAAAGGCCAAGCAAAATGCGCTAGAAAAATACACAATCAATCTATGCGACAAGGCCAGAGCTGGCAAGATTGATCCGCTACTGGGCAGAGAGGAAGAGGTATTGCGTACGGTTCAAGTGTTGTCACGTCGTCGTAAAAATAATCCTCTTTTTGTTGGTCAGGCAGGGGTTGGAAAAACAGCCATTGCTGAAGGAATTGCTAAAAAAATTATTGATGGAAAAGTGCCAGACGTGCTGAAAGAGGCAAGTATTTATTCATTGGATATTGGTGTATTAATCGCTGGCACTAAATACAGGGGTGATTTTGAAAAACGCTTAAAATCCGTGTTAACCGACTTGGCAAAAATTTCGCAAGGTATTTTGTTTATTGATGAAATTCATACGATGATTGGCGCCGGAAGTGTATCAGGTGGTTCATTAGATGCCTCTAATTTGCTCAAGCCGGCATTGGCAGATGGGTCGCTTAGGTGTATGGGTTCGACCACGATTGAAGAATTTCGCAAGGTGTTTGAAAAGGATCATGCGCTAACGCGCCGTTTTCAAAAAATTGATATTGAAGAGCCGTCAGTTAGCGATACGATTAAGATTTTGCAAGGTTTGAAAAAATATTATCAAGCACATCACAAGGTTAAATATTCAGCGGCGGCACTTAAATCAGCGGTGGAATTATCGCATCGTTATATTAATGACCGGCGCTTGCCAGATAAGGCCATTGATGTGATTGATGAGGTGGGTGCGTTGCAACAAATTCAGCCAAAATCCAAGCGTAAGATTAATATTAACGTCAGTGATATTGAAAATATTGTTGCCAAACTGGCGCGCATTCCATCACGTCAGGTAACGAATGATGATAAATCATTGCTTAAAAATTTAGCGGCAGAATTAAAATTAGGTGTTTTTGGTCAAGATGGTGCTGTGGAAAGCCTTGCTACGGCAATTAAACTGGCGCGATCGGGCTTGTCTCAAGACGATAAAACTATGGGCGCATTTTTATTTGCCGGTCCGACAGGTGTCGGAAAAACTGAAATTTGCAAACAACTTGCCCGTATTATAGGGGTGAAAATGTTGCGCTTTGATATGAGTGAATATATGGAGCGTCATTCAATTTCCAAACTCATTGGCTCGCCTCCAGGGTATGTGGGCTATGATGAAGGCGGGCTATTGACTGAGGCAGTGAATGCCAATCCTTATGCTGTATTATTGCTTGATGAGGTTGAAAAAGCGCATCCAGATTTGTTTAATTTGCTCTTGCAAGTGATGGATAACGGCAAAATGACGGATGCCAATGGTCGTGAGATTGATTTTAGAAATATTATTTTGGTGATGACATCAAATGTTGGTGCTCATAGTGTGCAGCGTGCCTCAATTGGCTTTAATGAGCAGGACCATTCGCTGGATTATGAAAGCGAGCTTAAAAAAACCTTTACTCCAGAGTTTAGGAACCGCTTGTCAGAGGTGATTTATTTCAATTCGCTGGATAAAGATACAATTGCGTATGTGGTGAATAAATTCTTGTTTGAATTGGAAACCACGTTGGAGGATAAAAAAGTCTCATTGGTGATGACGGATACGGCAAGAAAATGGTTTGCGGTTAATGGTTATGATGCACAAATGGGTGCGCGTCCTATGGCACGGCTTATCGAAAAAGAAATTCGCAAGCCGTTGGCAGATGAATTATTATTTGGCAAGTTGGTCAATGGCGGCAGCGTCAAGGTTGGCGTTAAGAAAGATAAAATAATCCTTGATATTGCAACGTGAATATTCTCATTAGCAATGACGATGGCTATCAGTCCGAAGGCATTAAAGTATTGACTCAGTATTTGGCAAAAAATCACCAAGTGATTGTGGTGGCGCCGAATGAAAATAAATCAGCTGCCAGCAGTTCGCTAACCTTAAATCGCGCATTAAAACCCATTAAGATTGATGCAAATACCTACAGTATTGATGCCACACCCAGTGATTGCGTGCATTTAGCCTTATGTGGTTTTTTGGATGATGAGTTTGATTTGGTGGTAACGGGGATTAATTTTGGTGCCAATCTAGGCGATGATGTTATTTATTCGGGTACTGTTGCTGGTGCTATTGAGGGGCGTTTTTTGGGACTGCCCTCAATAGCGGTATCCTTGGCCAGCTGGAAAGATGATAATTTTGACACAGCAGGGCAGGTTATTAGCCAGATTGTGAATCAAATTCATACGGCGCAATTATCACATGATACGGTGCTTAATGTTAATGTGCCAGATGTGGCGTATAAGGATATTCAAGGGTTTCAGACCACGCGTCTGGGCAAGCGCCATGCGTCCGAGGCAAGTATTCAAGATAAAGATGATGCGATGGCTTATTGGATTGGCGAAAATGGCAAAGAAGCAGATAATGGTGTGGGTACGGATTTTCATGCCATTGCTAATCATTACGTGTCGGTGACCCCATTACAGATTGACTTAACCAAATATAACGAAATCGATAGTGTTTCAGCATGGCTAAATCAAATCAAATAGTTAATATATTGCTAGCTTGGCTGGTGATTATGCTGGCTGATTTGCTGCTTGTTCGCGACTATATTTGGGTGATTGATCATTGGGATATTAAGCGTGTTGTGGTTAATTTTGGGCTTTCGTCGCTGGCCTTGTTGTCGTTATTATTCTTATTAAAGCCAATGATGGCAAAATCCCGTTTATATAAATCGGTTGCTTATCTGATGATTGCGTTGCCAATGCTGGTTCAAATGTCGCATTTTGAAGTGTATCGCTCTTTTGCCTCAAGTTTTGGTTTTCATACCTTTGTGGAAGATCCGCAGTTGCTGCTGTTGTTGTGGGTAGAGCAATTTAATATCCTTAAATCGATGGTTGTTTTGGGGGTTGTTTATGCGGCAATGCGGCTGTTGTCGTCGCCATTCAAGCCGATGGTAAAATGGCGTTATGGGCTGAATATGCTGGGTTTTGTTTTGCTGTATGTGCTGATCACGTTTAGCTGGTATGGGGTGTCTAATTTTCAACAGTCAGCCTTGGCTTATTATTCCACGTTATTACAAATGACTAAAAATCAAACGTTGAAATTTAATCGTAACAAAGCTGTTGTGCTCGCGAGTAGTCGTCCAACCGAGCATCTGCCTAATATCATCTATATTGTGGGCGAATCTTTGGCATTTTCGAATATGGGCATTTATGGTTATGAAAAAGACACAACACCAAAACTTCAAATTTTAAAAGACAATAACAAGCTGGTTGCGTTTGATAATGCGCTGAGTATTGGTACGCATACTCGCTTAAGCGTGCCTTATATGTTGGTTGGTATGGAGGGCATAGATCCTTTGGGTAAGATATATCAAACGCCAACGCTGTTTAATTATGCCAAAGCGCGTGGCTATCGGACTGCTTTTATCAGCGCTCAAGATACTTCTTGGGGGCATATTAAAGCGTTATTTGTGGATAGCGATGTTGATTATTTTTGGGATGGCGTGCAAATGAATAAAAACGCATCTGTGCATAAGGGTGCGGACGATATGCGAGTATTGGAAGAAATTGTGATGCCTTATATTGATCGACAAGATGCCCCTTTTATGTTGGTATTACAAATGGACGGATCGCATTATCCGTATGCTATGCATTCCAGCAAAAGACATAAAAAATTCTTGCCAGAATTAGAAGCAAATTCGATGAATGCCTATGATAATACCATTGTCAAAACGGACGATTATATAGCCACATTAATTCATTATATGCAAAATAAAAATCCAAATTCTTGGGTATTTTATTCCTCAGACCATGGGCAGGGGCTGGGTGGCAAATCGGGTATGTTTAATCAAAGTTTTACCAAAAATACCATTCACAATCCCTTGATTATTGCCCCACCTAAAGCGCAATATCAACAAATATTATTGAATAAAAACCGACCTGTTTCTCAGGCAGATATTGTGCCAACCATACTGGATATTATCGATATGACACCGCATCAAAATATCAACGGACAATCGCTTTTAAATCAACAAGATATTAACAGATTAAGGGTGGTGAGTAAATATATGCCAACGCAGCATAATGAGAAAAAAGCAGTATTAGTGAAGCCTGATTTAAGTTATTATTTTATTGATTTTGAGAAAATGAGTGTCACTCTGCCGAGTGGCAAAAAGACCATTAAATTTAAAGATTGGGCTCAGGAATATCAGGATATATTCATTAGTAAAGACCCTGATTTATTGTATTAATTATTCCAAGTATCTCGTAAACTTACTGTCTTATTAAATACTAGTTTATCAATGTCTTTATTATCCCGACAAAAATACCCCTCGCGTTCAAACTGATAGGCTTTTTCAGGCTCAGAGTTAATCATATCAGGCTCCACTACGCCGTAAGTTACCACTAATGAATCAGGATTAATCAACTGTTCAAAATGATCATTTTTACCTGGATTTTCTAAAGTGAAGAGACGATCATATAGTCTAAATTCAGCCTTTAGTGCTTTGGTAGCCTCTACAAAGTGAATTACGCCTTTGATTTTGCGACCATCAGCAGGGTTTTTGCCCAAAGTTGTTGCATCATAAGTGGCATATACCGTGGTGATGTTGCCATCAAAATCTGTATCAAATGTTGTGGCATTAATCACGTAAGCATTACGTAGGCGAACTTCTTTGTTAATCGCCAAACGCTTGAATTTTTTGTTAGGTGCCACTTCTTGAAAATCTGCCCTGTCAATGAATAATTCTCGTGAGAAAAATAGTTCACGCTTACCCATGGCCTCGTTTTGTGGATGCGCTGGAGCCTGTAGTATTTCGATGCTATTTTCAGGATAGTTTTCAATAATCACGCGTATTGGATCAATCACCCCCATAGTCCTAGGAGCGATGGTATTAAGATTGTCACGTAATGCATCTTCTAGAATCTGCATATCCGTCATGCTGTCCACTTTAGAGATGCCAATGCGATCAGAAAAATCACGAATACTGGCAGCAGTATAGCCACGGCGTCTTAAGCCTGAAATCGTAGGCATACGCGGGTCATCCCAGCCTGACACCAAGTTATCTGCCACCAATTGTTGTAACTGGCGTTTTGACATCACGGTATATTCAAGATTTAAGCGTGAAAATTCGTATTGATGCGGGCGATTAGGGCGATTAAAATCCTCCAAGTGGTCTAAAATCCAATCGTATAAATGTCGATTATTCTGAAATTCTAGCGTGCACAGAGAGTGAGTGACATTTTCAATCGCATCAGAAATACAATGCGCAAAATCATACATCGGATAAATGCGCCATTCGTTGCCAGTTTGATGATGCTTATCAAAGCGAATGCGATATAAGGTCGGATCACGCATGCACATAAAATTAGAGCTCATATCAATTTTGGCGCGCAATACGCATTCACCCTCAGAAAATTTTCCTGCTTTCATTTTGGTAAGTAGTGTCAAGTTTTCCTCAATAGAAGTGTCTCGATAAGGGCTATCTTTGCCCGCCTGCTTCAAAGTGCCACGATATTCCCGCGTCTGTTCCGCTGTTAAAAAGCACACGTAAGCCAAATTTTTATTAATTAATTCAAGTGCATAGGCATAAAATTTCGGAAAATAATTAGAACTGTATTGAATTTCACCCTGCCACTCAAAGCCAAGCCACTTAACATCCGCCTTAATAGATTCAACAAATTCCACATCCTCTTTAGCAGGATTGGTATCATCAAAACGCAAGTTGCAGCTGCCATGGTAATCCTGTGCCAAACCAAAATTCAAACAAATTGATTTTGCATGACCAATATGCAAATAGCCATTCGGCTCAGGCGGAAAACGCGTTTGAATGGAGTGATGCAATCCTGAATCTAAATCATCATTAATTTGATGACGAATAAAATTAATCGGCTTATCAGTAGGTTTAATGCTCATATTGAGTTGTTTGTGCAGTAAAATTATAAACTTTCCATTATATCAGTAAAGCGATTGAATTTTATGCCCAGCCTTAGTCTAAAAAATAACACGATACTTAAGCTTGTTATTTGCAGTTATTCTGTTGGCATTGTTAGGCTTGTTTAGTCGAAATCGTTATTGTTTATGATTACAATACCCGTCTATGTTATTAATCTTAAGCGTGCCACAAGGCGGTTGGATTATATCTCCAAACAACTTGCAAAATATAGTATTAAATTTAAGAGAATTGATGCAGTTGAAGGGGCGAATTTAGAAAGTAAAACGCTTAAAAATTATCAAAACCAGTCAAAATATACCGCTCAGCATTATTCAATGTTGTCATCTGGTGAAATTGGTTGCTCTTTAAGTTGGCATAAGGCATGGGCTTTAATTGCTCATGTAGATAGTCCAGCGGTTATTGTTTTGGAGGATGATGTGGCAATTTCAGATAATTTTATTCAAACCATTGCCAGCCTTGAAAAAAATCTAAATAAAGATATTGTGATCGATTTATCAGGCAAAAAAGGGGTGTTAGAAAAAGAGCGTAAAATCATTAATGGCATTACACTCATCCGCTATTCAACCCCGCCACTGGGCAATCAAGGTGGCATCTATGGTAAAAACGCTGCCAGGCAATTACTAGCTAATGTAGCAGGGTTTGCATCCCCTTTAGATACGTTTAGGCAAATGATTTGGCGCCACGGTGTGCAAACTTGGTCATTAGAGCACGGTTGTCTGTTACATCAAACTCAAGAGGTTGGTGGTTCAACCATTCAACATATTAAAAAAACTTCTACAAAAATTAAAAACGAATTACTTCGACCTGTGTATAGAGTCGCCATTGTTATTAGAAATGTATTTTTTGATTTGACTAACGGTTGATTGAATTGGTATTTAGCTTTCTGGGAATTACTGATAGTAGAAAAACTAGGGTCTTGATTAGTTAAGACTCATGATAATTTGACATAAGAAAATGAATTATATTGGTCGCTTGGGGGTAATATCAAGAAGCGGTGTATAAGTTACTAAGATATATTTGGATAGTCAATACCAGGGAAAATTGATGAGCAAACTAAGCAATATTTTTTTGTATTGGGTCATAATAGACTTATCAATCAAATGAAGCAATTAAATACAGGCAATTAAGGGGTATTTAAGCAACAAGATAAAATCAAGTATAATAACCCTTTTTAATTTGAATAATTAAAAACTGTCTTTTTATAAAGGAATGTAATGAACACCCCCTTAGTTTCCGTAGTAATGTCTGTCTATAATTCTGAAAAATATGTAGCAAGAGCCATTAATTCTATCCTTAATCAAAGTTATACCAATTTTGAATTTATTATTATTAATGATGGATCGACAGATGCTAGTAAAGATATTATTGAAAGTTTTAATGATGAAAGAATTGTTTTTATTGATAAAAAAGAAAA